>CAMOIK010000038.1 GCA_946615875.1 uncultured Verrucomicrobiota bacterium
CGCCGGTGCCCTTCTTGATGGCGCGCTCGATGTTGTCGTTGGGCATCTGCGCGGCTTTCGCCTTGGCGATGAGGGTGCGGAGCGTGGGGTTGTTGTCGGGATTGCCGCCCTTCGCCTTGACCACTATCGTGATTTCCTTGCCGAGCTTCGAGAAGATCTTGCCCTTCTTCGCGTCGGCTGCGCCTTTCGCGCGCTTGATTGTCGCCCAATGGCTGTGACCTGACATGGTTTTGTTCCTTTTTTGGTGGGGGTGAGAGAGTTGCGAGACTTGAGGGGGATGGGAGAGCCGGGAGGTCTATCGGGTTGATTGGCCCTGGACGGTCGGCCGTCGGCTGCCATCCGCCTCCTTATACCTTGTGACGATAGGTTATGCGGCCCTTGCCAAGGTCATACGGAGAAATCTCCACCGTAACCTTGTCGCCGATGGCGATCTTGATGAAGAACTTGCGCATCTTCCCTGAGATGTGCGCGAGCACCTCGTGCCCGTTTTCCAGCTGCACTTTGTACATCGTGGCAGGCAGGACTTTGGTGACGACGCCCGTCACTTCAATCGCCTGGTCTTCTTCTTTCGCCATTTTCGTTCCTTGTTTGACTGCAAACGCGCATATTTTACCATATTTTACCCTCGCTTGGCAATAGCCACACTGAAAATATCTTCGGCGGCAAGGCTTCCGCCCCTCGGCACCAGTCCAGCTCCCTCCCAACGCCTCCCCCAACCCATAGCCATGACTTCAGGAGGTCGTAGCCATGACTTCGGCAGGTCGTTGCAATGGGTTCGGCCCTCCCATGGGAGGGGCGGGACAGCCGCTGACAGAGGGGGCGGGGCGCGACAGGGATCTTTGAGAAATCAGGCAGAAACGCCGCTGCAACGCCACAAATACGGCAAGATACGCTCCTGCCCGCCGTCTATCCCGTCACTTCGGGACAGCCCGCGAAAGCGTCAGAGGCGCAGGATGGTCTGGCGACCGGACAGCGCGGATGGAAAGCGCAACCAATCGGCCAGTCGGTCGGCTGGGGGACGGTGCCCGGTATGCCGACGAGCGGGGCGTCCTTCGGGGCGTCGAGAGCGGGGACGGCGGCCAGCAGACCCTTTGTGTATGGATGACGGGGGTGCGCCAGCACGTCGGCAACCGCGCCACGCTCCACTATCTCGCCTGCGTACATGACGTTTACGTAGTCGGAATACTCCGCGACGAGGCCGAGATTGTGGGTGATGAAGAGGACGGCCATGCGCTGTTCGTCGGCAAGGCGACGGATGAGGTCGAGGACGTCGCGCTGGGTCGTGACGTCCAGGGCAGTGGTCGGTTCGTCGGCGACGAGCAGGTCGGGGCGTTGCGCGAGCGCCATGGCGATCATGACGCGCTGCTGCTGCCCGCCCGAAAGTTCGCACGGGTATTTGCGCGCCGTCTCCGGCGGCAGTCCCACCGCCGCGAGGAGAGAAGGGAGAGAGTCCGGGGCGAAGAGCGAAGAGCGAGGGGTTGAAGCGGCGGCGGGGCTTCCAACCCCCGACTTCCCGCGCCTGACCCCTTCCAGTATCTGGCGACCGCAGCGCATCGTCGGGTTCAGCGACTGCATCGGGTTCTGAAAGATGTAGGCGATGCGCGGCGCACCGACGACCTCGCCCGCGATTTCCGCCCTGTCAACCAGCCCGCCGATGGCCAGCGCCGTCAGAGACTTGCCGCATCCGGACTCTCCAACGATGGCGATGCGGGCGTTCTGAGGCACGTCGAACGACACGCCGCGCACGGGCACGGAAAGCCTGCCGTCGATCCTGAACGCCACGCGCAACCCCGAAACCGAGAGCAACGGGCGATTCGTCGCCGCTTTCCCGCAGACAATCGCGTTCATTCCGCCTCCTTCGCATAGTATCCGCCCGTCTTCTTGCTGCCGCGATGCTCGATCTTCCCCGCCGCGACAAGCGCGGCGACGGCGCGCTTGACCGTTGCGACGCTCCGTCCCGTCCGCTCGGCAAGGTCGGCGCGATTGACGCCTGGTCGTGCGGCTATGCAGTCGAGAATGCGCCGCTTTATCGGGTCATTTATCGGGTCACGCATCGTGCCATGCATAGCCATGGGAAGCAATTCGCCGAACGACTGGAGCGACGATTCGCCATCTCCGAAAACGAGGCGGTAACGCGTCTGCGAGCCATCTCCTACGGCCACTGCGGCACCTGTCCGCACAAGGTCGGCAATATCGCGCTCGGCCGTGCTCTTGGACACCTTGGTCATGCGCATCCACTTCGCGACGGAAAGGCCCGCGGCCACGCCGGCCGGCCCGTCGCGGAACATCCGCAGCACGACGGCCCTGGCGCGCTCCGAAAGCCGCGACTCGTAGGCGGACAGGAACTCCGCCTTGGCCGCAACGAAGCGCGCCGCCGCGAGAAAAGAGGTCAAGGTCTGCGAAAGCACGGGTATGAAAAACTTCGCCCACTCTGTCCAGTCGAGCGACTGCGAAGCGCCGTGTATCGCCTCGTAGTAATCCTTCCTGCACTTTTCGATGACGGTGGAGACCGGCAGCACGAGCGGCTGGCCCAGCCCTTCGGCGAGAGTCTTCGCGACAAGTGCGCGCCCCACCCGCCCGTTGCCGTCTTCGAACGGATGTATCGACTCGAAATGCGGATGCAGCATGGCGCACTTGAGCGCCACGTCGTCCGGCTCCGTGGCGCGCCACTTCCACATCTCGGCGAAGCGGGCCATCTCCATCGGCACCATGCGGCTGGGGGGAGCCTCGAAGCGCACCTCCATCTCGCCGTAGGCGTCGCGCCGGACCACCCTCATCGGTTCGGCGTGTGCGCGGAACTCGCCCACCGCGATGCCGCGAGGGTCGTTGGCCATCAGCGCGGCGTGCCACTCCTTTATCAGCCGCTCGCATATCGGTCTGTCCCAATCCGCCCTGACGGCCAACACCATCTGCGCCACTCCCTCTGCGCGGGCGTCCCTCGCGAAACCGAGCGGCACGTCCTTCATGCCCAGCGCCTTGCAGATGGACGACATCACCACGCTCTCATCGACCCTGACGCCCTCGATGGCGCTCGTCGTCATCGCTTCATCGACGAGCGCCGCCATCACCGCCTTGGGGTCTTGCGGTGCGCGCAGCGCGGCCTTGGCATCCAGGAAAGCGGCGCGGAAGGCCCGCAGTTCGTCTGCGAGCGCCGCCTTGTCGGCCTTGGCCTCCGGCCATCCCCTCTGCTGCCAGTTGAACGCCACCGCGCCGCCTCCTCTACCGGGCAGTCCCGAGCCTCGCGCCCCTGCGCCCCATGACGAGTTTCGATACGAGCAGATACGCGGCGGCGAGGGCGGCGGCGCCGGCGATGACGGCCGGCAGGTGGCGCGTCGCCATTTCCTTGCCGCGCGTCACCAGTTCCAGATAGGTGATGTCGCCGGCGGTCCTGGCCAGCACCCAGCCTATCGCCGCCAGTATCGCGGTCCATATTCCTGCGCCAAGCCCGGTGAAAAGCGAGAACGACGCGAGCGGCATCCTGGCGATTCCCGCCGGGATGGAGATTAGCTGGCGGATGACTGGCACGAGTCGGCAGACGAAGGTGGTCGCCGCGCCGTAGCGGTTGAACACCTCGCAGGCGCGCTCCAGCGGCTCCTTCTTCACGAAGAACCACTTCCCGTAGCGCTCCAGGAACGGCTTGCCGAGCCAGAGCGCCAGCGCGTAGTTCGCGTAGGCCCCGGCGAGAGAACCGAGAATCCCCACGACAATCGCGATGGCGAGCGCGGCCTGCGGCGACGAGGCCAGCAATTCGCCTCGGCAGGCCATGAAGCCGGCCGGGATCATCACCACTTCGCTTGGGAACGGTATGAAACTGGACTCCACGGCCATGAAAAGGAAAATCACCGCGAACCCCCATGTCGGGGCGAGGGCGGCAATGGCGTCAAGATGCGATGCGAGCGTTTCTAGCATAGGCGGCGTCAAATGCGGTGTCGCCGCATATTATAGCATATTTCCGCCCACGCCGGCGCCGCGAAAAGCGAAGGCGCCCGCCCGCCGCCGCGGCGGCGGGCAACGGGGCGTCAGCCCGTGACGAGGCGCGCGACGAGCGCCATGAAGGCGAATATGGCGACGGAGGCGAGGAACGTGAGCAGCACTCCGCGCCCGACGTCACGTCCCTTCGCCCGCACCAGCGACTTAAAGCGCTCTATCGTCTGCGGCGGTTCCGGCGCCGTCAGGAACGTCGCGGCCAGCCACGCGGCGGTCGTCACCGCGATGGTCAGGAGAAGCTTGTGCCAGAAAAGCAGCGTGACCGGCGAGAGGCGGGGCCAGGCGAGCTGGAAAAAGACGGCGCACAGGACGGACGCCGTCATCGCCGCTATCTCCGTCCAGGCGTTTATTCGCATCCAGAACCACCTGAGCAGGAATACGAGGCCGGTGCCAGCGCCGATCTGCACCATCATGTCGAAACCGCTCTTGGCGCTCTCGAAAAGCGGCGCCAGCAGGCAGCCGGCGACCATGAGGAACACGGAGGCCGCGCGCGCCACGAAGATGATCTCGCGGTCCGAGGCGTCCTTGCGGACGAAGCGGCGCCACAGGTCGTTGGCCACGTAGTTGGCGCCCATGGAAAGATGCGCGGCTATGGTGGAGAAAAGCGCGCCCATCAGCGACGCCGCCACCACTCCCATCCAGCCGTTCGGCACCACCTTGATCATGGCCGGGTATGCCATGTCGTCGCCGACGAGCGCAGGATCGACGCCGGGGAAGGCGGCGCGTATGGAGTCCAGGTCGGGGAAGACGAGCAGGGAGGCGAACGCGGCGATGTACCACGGCCACGGGCGCAGGGCGTAGTTGAGGATGTTGAAGAACAGAGTGCCGCCGAGGGCGTGGCCCTGCGAGCGGGCGGTCATGATCCTCTGCACGATGTAGCCGCCGCCCCCGGGCTCCGAGCCGGAATACCACACGTTCCACCACTGCACCGCCACGGGGATGACGAACACGGCGATCGCCGCGTCGACGTTTGAGAAGTCCGGCAGGAACCTGGTGCGCTGCGCGACGACAGGGCTGGACATCAACGCCTCCCAGCCGCCGACGGACGGGTGGGATACGCCGTAGAACATGACGGCGAAGGCGCCCGCCATGACGACGGCAAAGAGGAAGAAGTCGGTGTAGATCGTGCCGCGTATTCCGCTGAGGCATGAATAGACAAGCGACGCGACCGCCGTGACCGCGAGTATCGTGGCGGCAGATACGCCGAACATGACCACGCCGATCTTCACCGCGCCCAGCAGGACCGTGGCCATGACGACGAGGTTGTAGATGACGCCCAGGTAGAGCGCGCGGAAGCCGCGCAGGAACGCGGCGGGGCGCCCGGAGTAGCGCAGCTCGTAGAACGCGATGTCGGTCGTGGCGCCAGAGCGCACCCACAGCCGGGAATAGACGAATACCGTGAGCATTCCCGTGAGCAGGAACGCCCACCAGACCCAGTTGCCGCTGAGCCCGTCGCGGCGGATTATCTCGGTGAAGAGGTTTGCGGAGTTCGTTGACGTGGTGGCGGCGACCATAGAGACGCCGATCAGCCACCACGGCATCGATCCCGCCGACTTGAAATACTCCGCGGAGTCCTTCGACTTCACCATGAGCGACGCCACCGCGGGAATCGCCAGCAGCACGAGGAAGAACGCGGCTATCACCACGCCGTCAAGCCAGTTCATTTGCATGCCAAGCCTCCTTTGCCTTTGCGGCCTTGTCGAAACACTCCTGGGGAATGCGAGTCGAGCCCGCGCCCATCCATCCACCGTTCACGTCCATCATGCCGCCGTTGATCACGAAGCCGCCCTGCACGTCAGGGTTGATCGGGCGGATCCTCCCGCCCCAGCCCCGGCATTCTGTCACGGAACTGTCGCCGAGCCACGGCAGCTGGTTCTCGCGCTTCGCGCCGGGCACGAGATACGGTCCTTCGATCATCGGCGCGGACGCGGTGAACCATTCCCGCGAACCTGCGAACTTGACGCCGAACTCCACGCCGTTGCCCCCTGCGGCGGTCATGAAGCCGCGCTCGCCGGATTTCTCGAGCCCCAGCAGGAACGCCCGGCACGACGCCTGCCCGAAATTGTGCGTGAAGCGGTTCGTCGTCGCGAAGTAGTCCAGCAGCTCCGAGGAGTTGCGGCACTTGAGCGCATACGGGACGATCGCCCTGGTGAAAAGCGCGTCGATTGCGTCCTGCGAGGAATGCAGCTCGTCGCCCATGCGCCTGGCCTGCGCGAAGAGCGCCTTCATGGGAAAGCCGCCGACGTCCTTCAACACCGTCGCGAGATCTTTGAAGAGGCTGTCGCGCAGCCATGCCAGGTTGGCGGCGATCTCCGGGGAATAGCGGCCCCATCCGCAGAAGCCGCCGCCGTGGCGACCCTCTGCCGGGAACAGGCCGGCGCGCGAACCGAACTGGCGGTCTTCGACGACGAGCAACGGGACGGAGGCGGTGATTATGCCGTAGCCCGAACCGTCGGTCGCGTAGTCGCAGGCGGCCTCGCACTTCACCTCGCCGCGCTCCAGCATCGCCTCCGCCTCGGACGGCGTCGCGGCCCACCCCTCGAAGAGACAGGCGTTGACCATGCTCCGCCTGTGCCCGGCGCACATCCGGCCGTATTCTATCGGCGGGCCGGAGTGCAGCACCGTCCTGTCCGCGAGGCCGAGGAAATCGCCGGCGCTCGCCACGTCCACCCAGAAAGGGTCGCCGCCTTCGCGCATTTCGTCTTCCGTCACGGCGAAATCTCCTTCAAGTGTTCAGATACCGTGTGGAGGGCGAGAAACAGCCGCTCCGGAATGCCGCAGCCGACCTCGCGCACGAGCCGCTCGGCGAGAGCCACGGGCTCTTCCTCCGCCTTCATCCCTTCGCGGAGATACGCGGCCAGGCGCTCGCCGTAAAGCTCCACTCGGGAGGCGCTGTAGGCGACGGCCTCCGCCGACGCGCCCTCGCCGCGCACCACGCAGCCGATGCCGTCGTAGTCGTGCCCGCATACGATGTTCTTCGGCCTTTCCGCCGCGAGTTTCGCAAGCGTGGCGCGATACGCCTTGAGGTCGCGATAGAACGCCACGCCCTGGCAGACCGTGCCGTTGGCCTGCAGCGAGTCGCCGGTAATCGCCGTGCCAGTGGCGGTGTCGATCCACACGAGGCAGTCGTCGTCGTGGCCGGGCGCGGAAAGCGCCCGCAGTCGCCCTTCGAGCAGCTCCCCTTCCTTTAAAAGGAGATCCGGCTCCACGCCCTTCAAGCTTGACTGCGGAGGCGGAGAGTTCTCGGGGAAGCGCGTCCTCACCCGCACCGACACCTTGGCGGGGTCGCGCAGCGCGGCGGCGGCGGAGTCCAGAGTCGCCGCCTTGACGCCGTATTTCCCGTGGAGCGCGTGATGGCCGCCTATGTGGTCGCCGTGGACGTGCGTGCACAGCAGCCAGTCGATGTCGCCGCAGTCCAGGCCCAGTTCGCGCAGCGCAGGGATGAGGTATTTCTCCGGCGGGAGATGCGAAGAGTCCACGAGGAAGTTCTTTTCGCCGCGCAGCAGCGTCACGCCCGTCCAGACCGGCCCGAAGGGAACCTTCAGGAGATACGTGCCCGGCAGCACCTCCTCGAACGACGGATGCTTGCGAAAGACCCGGCGGGTCTTCAGGTCGAGATATTCGGTGTTGTCCTTGGATGTGTCGGCGTTCTCGGCGACGAGCACCTTGGCGTCCGGCGAAACGAATATGGCGTGCCACGCGCCGGCGCGGACGTTGTAGCACTTGAAAGGCTCCATTCTGACGCGCCCGGCCTCTTCGCCGATGAGAAGCGTCGCCTCGCCCGCAAGCAGAACGAACACTTCGTCGGTGAGATTGTGGCGCTCCAGCTCGACGATGTTCGCCTCCTCGAAGCGCGGCGCCGCGACGAGAGTCGCCACTGTCCACTTCGCTCCGCTCACCAGGCGGGAATATCCCTCGCCGCCGAACTCGGTCACGTCAAGCGTGTTCATTTCTGCGCTCCTGCGAAAGCCGCCGCCTCGCGTCCGGCGATTCTGCCGAACACAAGCACCTCGGTGCCGGCGTTGCCGCCGATGCGGTTCAGCCCGTGTATGCCGCCGACGACCTCGCCGGCGGCGAAAAGACCTGGAATGGGCCGGGAGTCCGGCCTAAGGACCCGGCAGCGCGTGTCGATGGCAAGCCCGCCGAGCGAAGTGTGCGGCGCGGGAGCCACTAGCATCGGCTCGCGGACGATGTCCACGCCGCACGCCGCATAGCGTTCGAGCGTGTCGGCATAGACGGTTTCCAGCGTCTCGCGCGGGACGCCGGTCGCATCGAACCACACGCCGCCGTCCACGCCGCGTCCGGCCGCGATCTCGGCGAATATGGCGCGGGAGATCTCGTCCTTGTTGGCGTGCTTGTCCGGCAGAAACTCGTCGCCGGCGGCGTTGCGAAACGTCGCGCCCTCGTAGAGCATGGTGGTTATCACAGGGATGCCGCGGAGGCGCTGCGGCGCGAGCGCCACCGTCGGCTCGTACTGCACCGCGTCCATGTCCCTGGTGGCGGCGCCGAGGCGCACGGCCATGTCTATGCCGTCGCCACGCAGCTCCGGCGGATTGTCGGTGAACGGATACTTGCCGCACCATCCGCCTGTGGCCAGCACCACGGCGCGGGCCTGGGAGAAGGCCGCGTCCAGGTTTTCCACCCGGCCTTGGACGGTCTCGACGCGCCCGGCCAGCTCGCTCCGCAGCCTCTTCAACGCCCACGCGCCTATCCTGTGCGCGATCGTCACACACCGCGGGACGCTGCATCCCAGCGGCTGGAGGAGTTTGTAGGATCCGTCGGGGAGGCGGTCGAACGGAAACTCGTCCGCCAGCGCGACCGCCTCGCGGCACATGGTCTCGACCAGCGCACGATCGCAGGCCCCGCGACCGCTGCGCAGGGTGTCTGCTATGAACAGCTCCGCGGAGTCGTCGCTGCGGACCGGCACGTTGAGCGCGTGGATGTCCGGCGAATTGCCCGCGCCGTTGGCGACCAGGCGGACGGAGGCGCCGGCGGCGGCCGCCGCCTGTGCCGCCCTCCATCCCGCGAGGCCGCCGCCGACTATCAGCACGTCCTTCATGCGAGCGCGCCGCCTATTCCCATATGCCGCCGTGCGCCATCGAGCCGACGTTCTTGACGAAGAGATTGAGGAAGCGCGGATATTTCGACTCGTCGAAACGCCAGTTGAACGCGGCCTTGCGCTTCGCCATTTCTTCTTCGCCGATCTTGAGGTCGATGCGGCGGCCCGGCAGGTCGATTTCTATGGTGTCGCCTTCCTTGACCAGGCCGAGCGGACCGCACAACGCCGCCTCCGGCGACACGTAGCCGACGGAAAGCCCGGAAGTGCCGCCGGAGAAGCGCCCGTCGGTGATGACCGCGCAGGAGTTGTACAGTTCCGGCCTGCCCTTGAGCTCCTCCTGGAACATGAACGCGGTCGTGCCGAACCTCGCCTTCAGTCCGAGGAAGCGCAGCACGCAGGCGTCGCCAGGGCGTATCTTCCCGGCGCGGAGCGCCGCCAGGCCGTCGTCGAGAGAATCGAACACGCGGGCGGGGCCGGAGAACTTGTCCGCAAGCGCGTCCGGCACGGCCGCTATCTTGATTATCGCACCTTCCGGCGCGAGCGAACCGTATAGGACGCCGATGCCTGGCTTCTTCATGACCGGCTCGGCCAGCGTGTGTATCACGTCGCGGTTGTAAACCTGCGCCGACGCCACGTTCTCCGCCATGGTCTTGCCCGTGACCGTGAGCGCGTCGCCGTCGATCTTCGGCAGCAGCTCCTTCATGATCGCCGGGAGTCCGCCTGCGAGGTCGAGGTCGTGCAGGTTGTAGGGGCCGGAGGGTGCCAGATGCGAAAGGAGGGGGATGTCGTTGGAGGCCTCGTCGAAATACTTCCACCACGGCTCGTCGTATCCGGCTTCGTGCGCGATGGCCGGGATGTGCAGTATAAGGTTGGAGGAGGCGGCCACAGCCATGTCCATCTTTATCGCGTTGCGTATCGCCGCCGGCGTCATTATCTTGCGCGCGGTCAGGCCCTTGCGCAGCAGATCCATCACGCGCTCTCCGGCGCGGTATGCTATGAGCGCGAGTTCGCTCGACACGGCGCTGACGGTGGAGTTGTAGGGGAGGGACATTCCGAGGGCCTCGGCCACCATGCACATGGAGTTGGCGGTCGTCATCGACGTGCACCCGCCGCAGGTGCCCCAGGAGTGCTCGATCAGTCCGTTGTATTCGTCGGGGTCGATCTTGCCGTCCTGCATCGTCCCCACCTTGTCCTGCGCGTGGATGTGCAGCACCTCCTTGCCGCGGAAAGTGCCGAGCGGCATATAGCCGCCGGTCACCAGCACGGTCGGGATGTCGAGGCGGGCGGCGGCCATCAGGTGGCCGGGCACGATCGAATCGCACGTCGAAAGCATCACCATGCCGTCGAAGAAGTTGCCGTCCACCGTGATCTCCACCTGGTCGGCGATGGAGTTGCGCGACGGGATCTCGATATACTTGGGATCCTTGAGCACCATGCCGTCGCAGATCGCGGTGGTCATGACCTCCACCGGGTAGCCGCCGGCGTCGCGTATGCCCTGCTTCACGCGCTCGGCCAGCCCCTTCAGGTGCACGTGGCCGGGGTTGTACTCGTTCCAGGAATTGACGACGCCGATCAGCGGCCTCGCCTGCTCTTCGGGCGAAATGCCCATTCCGCAGAGGAGTCCGCGGCGGCATTCGCTCGCCTCGCCGAACTCCCACTTGCTCCTCAGTTTCATCTTGCAGTCTCCGCAGCTCATTTTCCGTTCTCCTTTTGGTTTGCAATGTCGAAATTCATGCTCTCTATCGAGCCGTCGCAGGACTGGCCGCCGTCCACGCACAGCACCTGCCCCACGATGAAACGAGTCTTCTCCACGTCCGCCAGGAACTGTATGGCAGGGACGATTTCGTCCACGCTGCCGCCGCGCCCGACGGGTATCTTGTGGTTGAAGCCCGCTATGTCGGCGGGCGAATAGCGCGACATTATCTTGGTGTAGATCAGACCCGGCGCGACGCAGTTCACGCGGATGCCGTATTTCGCCACCTCGACGCCGAGCGCGCGCGTGAACATCTCCAGGCCCGCCTTTCCTGCGGAGTAGGGCAGCATCCTGCGGTGCACCCAGGTGACGCGCCCGTGCACCGACGATATGTTCACGATGCGCCCTTCCGTCCCCTTATCCACCATGTCGGCCACCGCGTAGCGCGAGAGGTAGGCGGCGGAGTTCAGGTTGAGCGCGATCTGGCTGTCCCAATAGTCCATGGGCATGTCCTTGAACTCGCCCTTTGGGCCTCCGGGGATCTGCAGCGCGCCGCCGGCGTTGTTCACCAGCACGTCTATCCGTCCGAAGGTGTCGATGAAGTCGAGCATCGTCGCCTTGCAGAAGTCGTGCGAGCCGACGTTCCCCAGATAGACCTTGGTCTTGACGCCGAACTTCTCGCACTCGGCGGCGACGGCCCTTGCGCCCGCCTCGTCCTTGTTGCCGCAGACGCCTATGTTGGCGCCTTCGTCGCGCGCGAAAGCGACGGCGCAGCCCGCGCCGATGCCGTGCGACGACCCCGTGATCAGTATGTTCCTCATCTCTGCACTCTCCCGGTAGCGTCGCCGGCGGCGAGGGCGTCCACCTCCGCCTCGGTGACCAGGTTGAAGTCGTGTTCGATCGTGTGCTTCAGGCAGCTGGCGGCCACGGCGAAGTCTATCGCCGCCTGCGCACCCCTGCCGGACGCCAGAGCGTGTATCAGGCCGCCGCCGAACGAGTCGCCGCCGCCCACGCGATCGACTATGCGCACGGCGTATTCGCGCGAGAAGAACGCCTTGCGTCGCTTCGCGTCGTAGAGCATGCCCGCCCAGTTGTTGTCGGAGGCGGAGATGGAAGAGCGCAGCGTGATCGCCACCTTCGCGACCCCGAAGCGTCCGGCGAGCTGTCCGGCCACGGAGGCGTAGCCCTGCCTGTCGAGCCGGCCGGCCTCCACGTCGGACCCCTCGGCGCGTATGCCGAACACGTCGGCGGCGTCCGCCTCGTTGGCTATGAGGACATCGACGTATGGCACGAGCCTGGCCATGACGCGCCCCGCCTCTTCGCGGCTCCAGAGCTTGCCGCGGTAGTTCAGGTCGCACGAGACGGTTATATTCTTCTCCTTGCAGACCTTGAGGGCGTCCAGGCATATTGCGGGCAGGTCGCCGCCGAGCGCCGGCGTTATGCCGGTGAAGTGGAACCATTTCGCGCCCTTCAGGATGCGCGGCCAGTCGAAGTCGCCGCGCTTTGCCAGCGCGATGGAGGAGCCGGCGCGGTCGTATATCACCTTGGAGGGTCTCTGCGACGCGCCCTTCTCCACGAAGTAGAGGCCGAGGCGCGGCCCTCCCCAGACGATGCCGGACGTATCGACCCCGAAGCGGCGCAGGGAGTTCCTGGCGGCGTCGCCGAGCGGGTTCTCCGGCAGTTTCGTCACAAACGCCGCATCCTGCCCGTAGCGGGCGAGCGACACGGCGACGTTGGCCTCGCCGCCGGCGTAGCTCGCCTCGAACTTCTCCGCCTGCACGAACCGCCAGTACCCCTCCGGGTTCAGACGCATCATGATCTCGCCGAAACACACCACTCTCATTGCTTCGCCCTTTCGCTTGTCTGCCGCGCCACCGCGGCGATTTTCGCCCATTCGCCCGCCGCGACCCACTCGCGGTTGGCAAGGTTCCCTCCTATGCCGGCGCCGACGCACCCGGCGCGCATGAAATCAGCCACGTTGTCCGGCCCCACTCCCCCGACCGCAAGGAACGGGATATGCGCCAGCGGCGCGGCCAGCGCCTTCACGTAGCCTGGACCCAGCGCGCCGGCGGGGAAAATCTTGACGAAACTCGCGCCCGCCTCCCACGCCGTCACCGCCTCGCTCGCCGTGAAAGCGCCGGGCATCGCCGCCAGGCGGCGGCGGACGCATTCGCGGATGAGCGCCGCGTTCACGTTCGGCGTCACCATGTATTCGCCGCCGGCGTCCTCGCACATGGAAAGCTGCTCCTCGTTCAGCACCGTCCCGGCGCCGACGCGCACGACTCCGTCGAAGCGCCCGCGTATGGCGCGTATCGCGGCGGCGGTATCGCGCCACTTCTCTCTGGAGCGCTGGTCGAACGTCACCTCAACAAGGCGGATGCCGCCCTCCGCATACGCTTCGGCCAGGCGAAGGCACTCGTCAGGCGAGAACCCGCGGACGATTGCGATTATGCGGCTTTCCCGCACCAGGCTCTCTACGTCCTCCTTCATCGCGCCGCCTCCCGACGGCGCCGCGCGCCGCCACACTCTGCCTCTTCATGGATCGTCATGCCCATATTATACCACTTCTGCCGAAAGCCGGATATAACCGCAGTCTAAATATTTACATGACCGCAACGAAGCGGCGAGGTGCGCGGCCGCCGCGCACCTCGCCGCCAGACCGGCGCGCAAGCGCCGTGCGTTCAGTGGATGATGAGCATCAATCCCGCCGGCGCGGGAGACCAAGTGACCTTCACCTTGCGGCGAGATTCGGTGTAGGTAAAGCTCTGTCCGTCATTCCAGCTTTTGCGTCCCCAATCGCCAGCTTCGTCATCCCAAGTCTGGAGGTAGTAGCCCTTGACAGCCTTGAGCGACGGATCATCCTTCGCGCCCTTCACCTCCGTCGCCGAGAACGTGTACGTCCCCTCGACCTTGTAGTTGCCGACGCCCTCGGCGAGCGTCTCGCCCGTGCCGTCGCCGTACTTCGTAACGATAGTCACGTTCGCTTCCGGCGGATTGCCCTTGAAGCGCGCCTCGTCGACCTTGCGGTTCTGCTCCAGCT
>CAMOIK010000039.1 GCA_946615875.1 uncultured Verrucomicrobiota bacterium
CACGGCATCTGCTATCCCTACAAGGGCAACTACGAGGAGTGGCTCAAGCAGAAGGAGGCGATGCTCCAGCGCGAGGCCAAGGTCGAGAAGTCGCGCCAGAAGATGCTGGAGAACGAGCTGAAGTGGATACAGACCAATCCAAGCGGCCGCCACGCCAAGGCGAAGGCGCGCGTGGAGCGCTACGAGGAGCTGCAGAAGCAGGAGGTCTCGACCCGCGAGGACGACCTGGTGATACGCATCCCGCCGGGGCCTCGCCTCGGCAACCTGGTGGTGCGCGCGGAGCACGTGAAGATGGGCTTCGACGGGCAGACGCTCTACGACGACCTGAACTTCGACCTGCCGCGCGGCGGCATCGTCGGCGTGATAGGCGCGAACGGCGCCGGCAAGACGACGCTCTTCAGGCTCATCACCGGGCAGCTGAAGCCGCTCTCCGGCAAGTTCACGGTGGGCGACACCGTGAAACTCTCCTATGTCGACCAGGCGCGCAGCGAGCTCAAGCCAGACGAGACGGTTTACGAGGCGATCACCGGCGGCGGCGAGTTCGTGCGGCTCGCCGGCACGTCTATGATGAACGGCAGGGCGTATTGCTCGCGCTTCAATTTCCGCGGGCCGGAGCAGCAGAAGAAGGTGGGCGTGCTTTCCGGCGGCGAGCGCAACCGCGTCCATCTGGCGAAGCTGCTGACGAGCGGCGGCAACCTGCTGCTGCTGGACGAGCCCACCAACGACCTCGACGTGGCGACGCTGCGCTCGCTGGAGGAGGGGCTTCAGGAGTTCGGCGGATGCGTGATGGTGGTCTCGCACGACCGCTGGTTCCTCGACCGCATCGCCACGCACATCCTCGCCTTCGAGGGCAACGGCAGGACGACGTGGTTCGAAGGCTCCTACTCGGAATACCACGAAGCACTGGAAAAGAGAAAGTAGCCGGCGCACGGCGGCCGGCGAAGGGTGGACGCGAAAAGGAGACGGAAATGCTGCAGCTGACAACACTTGTCGATGGCGTGCGCGAAGTGCGCGGTCTTTCCGACGGCACCTACATCATCGGGCGCGGCGCCGCTTGCCGCATAGTGCTGCCGTTCCCGGAGGTGAGCGAGCGCCACGCCGTCATCACCGTCCGCGATGGCCAGGCCATCCTGGAGGACCTCCACTCCGCCAACGGCACCTATGTGAACGGCGAGGAAATCGTCAGCCAGGTCGTGCTGGATGGGTCGAAGGTGGTCCAGATAGGCGAGAGCATGCTGCGCGTGTGCGACGACGAGGGCGCGGCCGGGCGCACGGACGGCGCCCACGCCATGCAGGATGGCGGCACGGAGCCCGCCGCCGCCGAGGAAGTGGAGCTGCAGGAGACGGATGCCACGGCGCAGGTCTCCGGCGCGGAGCGCGAGATGCGGCGCAGCGTGCAGCGGCAGATCGCCGGCGAGTTGCTGAAGCGCATGGACATGAAGCGCCTGACCCTCGACGGCGTTGATCGCGAGGGACTTGAGGACACGGCGAGGGCGAAGATACGGCAGATCATCCGCGAAGTCGTCTCGAACGGCCGCCTGCCCGACGGCATCGACCCGGTGCGGCTGGAGGAGGACGTGTTCAACGAGGCCTTGCGCCTCGGCCCTCTCGAAGACCTGCTCGCCGACGAGACGGTGAGCGAGATAATGGTGAACGGCCCGGAGAAGGTCTATGTG
The DNA here is from genome assembly GCA_946615875.1 of uncultured Verrucomicrobiota bacterium. Classification (GTDB taxonomy): domain Bacteria; phylum Verrucomicrobiota; class Kiritimatiellia; order RFP12; family UBA1067; genus UBA1067. The sequence goes on from CAMOIK010000039.1 coordinate 1,677, forward strand.
GAGCGGCGCGGCAAACTGGAACTGACCGACTGCCAGTTCTCGGACGACGCGAGCGTCCACGCCATCATAGAGAGGATCGTATCGCCGCTCGGCCGTCGCATCGACGAGTCCTCGCCGTACGTGGACGCGCGCCTGCCGGACGGCAGCCGCGTGAACGCCATAATCGCGCCGCTTTCGCTTTCCGGCCCGGTCGTCACGATACGCAAGTTCGCCTCCAAGGCGCTCACGGCGGCCGATTTCATCCGTTTCGGGACGTGGACGCACAATGCGGCGGAGTTCATGCGCCTCTGCGTGCTGCTGCGCAAGAACATCATCGTGGCCGGCGGCACGGGGTCCGGCAAGACCACGCTCCTGAACCTTCTGTCGGGCTTCATCCCGCACAGCGAGCGCATCATCACCGTGGAGGACGCAGCTGAGCTGCGACTGCAGCAGCCGCACGTGGTCAGGCTGGAGGCGCGGCCCGCGAACATCGAGGGCAAGGGCGCGGTGACCATACGCGATCTCGTGAGAAACTGCCTGAGAATGCGCCCGGACCGCATAATCGTCGGCGAATGCCGCGGCGGCGAAGCCCTGGACATGCTCCAGGCGATGAACACCGGCCACGACGGCTCGCTCACGACCGTCCACGCCAATTCGCCTCGCGACGTAATATCTCGCCTCGAGACCATGGTGCTGATGAGCGGCATGGAGCTGCCGTCGGCGGCGATACGCGAGCAGATCGCCAGCGCGGTGGACGTGATAATCCACGAGTCGCGCCTGAGCGACGGTTCGCGCAAAGTGGTGGCGATTTCCGAAGTGACCGGGCTGGAGGGCAGCCAGATAGTGATGCAGGACATCTTCGCCTTCCGCCAGACCGGCGTGGGGGCGAACGGCAGGATACTGGGCGAGTTCAAGCCGACCGGCGCGATGCCGACGTGGTACGACCAGCTGGCGGGGCGTGGCATCCACTGCGACGCCGCGATGTTCGACCCGGACTCGTCCGCGGCGGTCACGCTGCGCCTGATGAAATAGGAGACCGATGCGATGGACGTTCTTGCGATCGTGCTGTTCGGGGCGTGCGCCGGCGGGGTTGTGTGGTTCTTCCTCGCGGGCATCAAAATCAAGTCCGGCTGGCAGAACGGGCGCAGCCCGCTCGCACGCTGGCTGGACGACCGCCGCCGCGCCAAGTTCAACCTCCAGCTGCCGGAGGCGCTGGCCACGATGAGCAACGCGCTGCGCGCGGGCTTCTCCATATCCCAGGCGTTCGAGTCCGTCGTCGAGCAGCGGTTCTCGCCGATCAGCGAGGAGTTCGAGATAATGCAGAAGCAGCTGCGCATAGGCATGAGCTTCGAGGATGCGCTGGAGTCGCTTTCCGGCCGCGTCGGGTCCGACGACCTGACGCTCGTGACCACCGCGCTGCTCATAAGCCGCAAGACCGGCGGAAACGTCACGGAGATATTCGACAAGATCTCGGAGACGATCCGTTCGCGCATGAAGGTGGAGCGCAAGGTCCGGACTCTGACGGCGCAAGGGCGGCTGCAGGGCGTCATCGTTTCGGCGATGCCGGTCTTCCTGGGCGTCGTGCTCACCGTCATCAAGCCGAACATGATGATCCCGTTCTTTTGTTCGCTCACCGGCGCGCTCTCGGTCGCGGGGATGCTCGCGCTCGTCGCCGCCGGCTGGCTGATGATACGCAAGATAGTCAAGATCGACGTCTGATCCGCCTTCCATCGAAACCCGCAACCCCGTCAATCCACACCTGCCATGATAGAAGCCCTAAACAGGAAGTTCGGCGCCCCCGGGCGCATAGTGTTCAAGATCGGCCACGGCGGCTACCCGGAGGTCGCGATCGCCAACAAGTACGGCACGGCGGAGATCGCCCTGCTGGGCGGCAACGTCCTCTCCTACCGTCCGACCGGTCAGCCGCCCGTGCTGTTCCGCCCGGCGAAGCGAGACTACAACCGCGCCGACTCCGTGCACGGTGGCCTGCCCGTGTGCTGGCCGTGGTTCGGAAAGTCCGGCGAGCCGGGCTCCAAGCCGCACGGCTTCGCCCGCCTCTGCGTGTTCTCGGTGCGCGGTTCGCAGTATTCCGACGAGATGACTGAGGTGACGCTGGGACTGAAGTCGAGCGACGAGACGCGCTCGCTGTGGCCGTACGACTTCGACCTGGAGTTCAAGGTGTGCGTCTCCATGAAGCTCAATCTCTCCCTGCGGACGCGCAACACGGGCGACAGGCCCTTTCTGCTCACGGAGGGCTTCCATCCGTATTTCCTCGTCGGCGATCGCGAGAAGGCGGTTCTGCGCGGCGTCGATGGCCTCTCGTTCGTGGATGCGCGCGACATGAGCGAAGGCGTGTTCGCGGGTGATTTCGCGGCAACCGAACCCAGCGACCACGTCATAACGCTCCCCGACGCTCCCAAGCACGAGTTCGCGCTTCTCGATCCGGTGCTGAAGAGGGCGATCGCGCTCGCCTCCAGCGGCAACCGTAGGCTGGTCGTGTGGAATCCGGGCGAAGGCAATTCGCTCCCGGACCAGTCGCCGGACGACTGGCGTCGTTTCCTCTGCGTAGAGCCGGCCACGCTCTGGCGCGACGCCGGCTTCACCCTGCAGCCTGGCGAGGACCACACGCTCGTGGCCGCCATCCAATCGACGCTGGAAGGCTGAGCGCGGCGCGGCGGACGGCAAGGTCCCGGCCGCGATGGCGAAAACGATTTGCGAAACAGGCGGGGCGGCCCGCCGCACATGAAGGAGAAAAGGAATGAAGAAGCTGATAATGGCATCCGTCGCCGCAATGGCGCTGGCGGCAGTCGCGGAAACGACTCCCGTCATGGCCTCGCTGGTCACGCCTGCGCAGGCGCCTTCGAGCGATTTCGACGTGGAGGGCTTCAGGCTCTCGCTCATCTACGGGCAGTGCGGAAAGTTCACCGGGCTTGACATCGGCGTCGCGAACGTCGCGCTCGACGACTTCACGGGCGTAGGCATCGGCGGCGTGAACGTCACGTTCGGCAGCATGAACGGAGCGCAGATCGGCGTCGTCAACTGGCAGGACGACCTTGCGGACTCGTGGGACGCGCGCTCGAAGGGGGCGCAGGTCGGCATCCTCAACTGCGCGGCCTCCTTCTGCGGCGTGCAGGTCGGCGCGCTGAACGTTTCAAGCCGCGCGATCTACGGCGTCCAGGATGCGTATGTAAACTTCGCCCGCGACGTCCGCGGCCTCCAGGCCGCGTATCTGAACGTCGCGACGGGCGGATTCAAGGGACTGCAGTTCGGGCTGATCAACTACGTCGGCACGATGGAGAGCGGTCTGCAGGTCGGCATCGTCAATGTGATTTCCGGCAACGGCTGGTTCCCGGTGCTGCCGATAGTGAACGGCGGCTTCTGAACGCACCGGGCGTTCGCGCCCGCGCGTCTGGAAGCCAGGCGCCGAATGACCGAACAGCAAAAGGAGGAGGACAAGCGATGAAAAGAGTGGGTGCGGCCGCCGCGGCGGCGTTGCTGGCGTGCCAGGCCGCCGTGGCGGTGCAGACGCTGGACGCCGAGGCCATGCGCGCGGCCAAGGGCGCGCTGGTGCTGCAGGTGGGCAGCGACTGGTGCGTTTCCGGCGAAGAGGTGCGCAAGGCTTTCGAGAGCGCGGAGTTCAAGCGGCTCGTCGGCGCCAAGTTCGTGCTTGGCGTCTATGACGACATGGACAGGCCAACGCCGGCCGTAACGGCGAAGAACGAGGCCGTCAAGCCGCTGCTGATCCGCACGAAGCGTTTTCCGGCGATCACGTGCTTCGCGCCCGGCATGAAGGTGTACGCGCAGATCGAGAACATCCCCCAGAGCGTCACCGGCGAGAAGCTCGCGAAAGCGGTGCTGAAGCAGACGAAGAAGTGCGAGATGGCCGAGGCGCTCTTCAAGAAGGCCGCTGCGGCGAAGGGCGAGGCCGCCGCGGACCTCTACGGGCGGGCCTTCGACATCCTCGCGCCCATGATGGGGCCGTTCCACTTCAAGGAGCTCTCTTCCGGCGGACACGGCTGGCGGACGGAGTGGGACGAACTGGTCAAGCTCGACGCCGGCGACCGCTTCGGATGGCTCGCGCACTTCCGCATGGACGAATACGAGACCGTGGCGATGGTCGAAAAGGTCACCGCGCTCAAGGAGGAGTCCATGGACAGGGCGAAGCAGTTCGTCGCGCAGGCAAAGGCCATACCCGACGCGCACTTCACGCCGAACCAGAAGCAGTGCGTGCTGATGATGGAATACGCGCTCGAAGCCAACGGCACCGGCGGCGCGCTTTCGCCGAACGGCAAGCGGCTCATGCGCGAGGCGTTCGCGCTGGGCCGCGACACGCTGTGGGGGCAGTTCGCCATGGGCCGCCTCATGATGGACGGCGAGAAGATAGAGTCCAGGGGGCTGCCGGCCGCGAAGGTCGTCCCCAGGCCGAAGGCGTCGGGCGGCGTCCCGGCGGCGTTCGCCCTCGACCAGGCGAAGAGCGCGATCAAGGGGATCCGCCCTGGCGCCCCGCTGAACGAGCAGCAGAAGCTCGCTATCGCCCGCTACGCCGTGCTGCGGCTGATCGGTCAGAAGGGTTGGCAGGATCTCGTGGCCAGGCCGGGCAGCGCGCAGTTCGTCAAGGCGTTCATGAACGACCGCGCGTGGCTGGAGGATTTCGCGTGGAGCGGTACGTTCGCCGAGAAGGAGTACGGCAAGGCCGGAGCGGAGCCGGGCGACGGCGCCGGCCCCGTCCTTGCGCTCGAATCGCTGATCTGGCAGGATCGCGGCAGGTGGTGCGGTTTCGACGACGGCCGATACGAGGACAACGAGGGGCGGCGCTTCATGACCGCGCTCGCGCTCAACTACCCCGACAAGGACGAGGCGTGGTACGCCGACGTGCTGGACGCCTATCGCGCCACCGCGCTTTCCGGGCGGCTCCACAAGTCCGCCTACACGCAGCCCGTGTGGATGTGGCGCTTCGCCACCCACCAGGGGCACAGCACGGCGGGGTGCGACAACATGGCCGCCCAGCAGCGCCACCTTGACAAATTCGTGAACATCCCGCAGCGCGAGCTGGGCGGCACCCCGTGGATGATCGTCTATCGCCTGAAGAACTGCTTCGGCGACTCAGTGCACGGCCCGCTCTACTACAAGGCGTGGGCGACGGCCGGCGAGTGGCCGAAGCGCAAGTATTCGCAGATGGTCGGCGGCGTCTGCGGAGAGCTCTCGAAGTTCGGCAGCGCGATCTGCAACGCGCACGGTCTGCCCTCCACCACGGTCGGCCAGCCGGGACACTGCGCATATTCCCGCCGCCTCTCCGACGGCGGCTGGGAGATCGACTACAGCGTCACGGGCCATTCCATGCTGCATCTCACGTTCTGGGGGCGCCACCAGTGGCAGTATGTCGCGGCGATGGAGAAGATGTTCTCGGCGGACCGCGAGACGCGCCTCGGCTCCGACCGCATCCTCGCGCTCGCCACCCTGGCCGAGGAGATGAAGCGCGACGACAAGACTCTGGAGAAGTACTACCAGTCGGCCTGCGCCGCCCATCCCGGCCACTACGGCGCGTGGAGGGAATACGGCGGATGGCTCATGCGCACCGAAAAGTCTCTGGACCAGATACGCGTCTGGGTCAGGGGGTGCGCGCGCGGGCTGAAGGCCGGGCGCCAGCCGCTCTGGGACATTCTCACGCCGTATTTCAAGCGCCTTGCCAAGGAGAAGGGCGCCGCCGCCCTCGCCGCCGACCTGGTGGAGTTCGCGCCGCTCCTGCGCCAGAGCCCGGAGAAGCTGCAGGAGGAGGCGGACTTCAAGGCGGTGCTCGAGGAGTGGGGGGAGTCGCTCGGCTCCGACAGGCAGATGCGCTACGACGTGCTCAAGGCAATGCTCGCCGCGCAGTTCGGCACGCCCAACTACTTCTCCCAGACGATGGACTGGGGCAGCGACTACTTCTCCAAGACGGCCGCCGGAGTGCAGGAGCTCAACAAGTGCTTGAACGAGGCGCTTGAGGAGAGGGCGAAGACCTCGAAGGGCGAGAAGGGCGGCGCCAAGATGGAGGGCGGCACGATCGACTTCGGCCCGCTCATCCTCACCGCCAGCAGGAACGGCAGCATCGACGTCTTCCGCCAGATGGTGAAGCTCCAGCGCAACCTGGCCCCGATCTCCGTGCAGGGGCAGCCGTATCCGAAGAGCGACTTCGGCGGCGAGCTGCTTTCCGCCGACGGCCTGATCCGCACATCCTCCACCTGCGGCCACGACAGGCCGGCGAGGTATCCGCTGTGCATAGACGAGTCGCCGTGCGGCGAGAACGGCTTCCACACCGACAGCGAGGAGGCGCCGTGGGCGGAGGTGATGCTGCCCGGCCCGGCGGGCCTGGCGGGCATCGTCATCGAGAACCGCGCCGGAAACGGCAACAACGCCCGCCAGGTGCCGCTGGAGGTGGCGGTCTCCTCCGACGGCAAGACCTGGCAGACGGTGCAGACCTTCGAGTCGGTCCAGCCGACGTACCGCATCGACCTGCGCGGCTCCAGCCCGCGCGCCCAGTACGTGCGCGTGGGGCGCAAGGCGGGCGCGCGCAAGGAGTTCTTCCACCTCAACAAGATCCTCGTTTACGGCAGGAAGTTCTGGTGAGCATCAAGCACGAACCCGTGGAGCTGGCGATCGTCGGCGGCGGCGCGGCCGGCCTGATGGCCGCCGCGGCGGCGCGCAGCCGCCGCCTGGGCTGCGTCGTGGTCGAGCGCAAGGCGCGCATCGGCTCCAAGATGCTGATGACGGCGAACGGCCGCTGCAACTTCACCAAGGACGTTTCGGCGCAGCGAATGCTCGCCGACATCGGCGAGCCTGTCGCCTCGTTCGTCCGCCAGGCGCTTGAGGCGTTTCCGCCCTCGGCCATCGCGGGCGGCTTCCGCGCCAGAGGGCTGCGCATCAAACGCATGGCGGACGGGCGGCTCTTCCCCTCCAGCGAGAAGGCGGCCGACGTCGTGCACGTCTTCGGCGACCTCCTGCGCGAGGGCGAAGTGCCGCTCCTTTCCAACTGCCCGGTCGTCGGCATCCAGCCGGTGAAGAACGGCTTCATCGTGGCGACGCGCCATTTCACGCTGTGGGCGCGGCGCGTGCTCGTCGCCACCGGCGGCCTTTCGTTCCCCAAGACGGGCAGCGTGGGCGACGGCCAGGGCTTTGCGCGCTCGCTCGGCCACCGCGTCGAGCCGTGCCGCGCCGGGCTCACCGGCTTCGAGTGCATGGCGCCGTCGGCGGCGAGGTTCGAGCGCGCCGCGGCCTCCGTGCTGGTCGGCGGCGAAGCCGTGTGCCGCTACGAGGGCGAAGTGGAGTTCGAGCGCTGGGGGGTGTCGGGCGCGGCGGTTTACAACTGCTCGCGCGTCGTCGCCAGAAGGAATCTCGAGGGCGCGTTCACGCTCCGCCTCGATACTCCGCAGGGAGCGTTCGACTTCCAGTCGCCGAAGATGCGCCCGCTCAAGGAGGCGATCGTCACGATCGGCGGCGTTTCGCTCGGCGAGGTGGATCCGCACACCATGCAGTCTCGCATCGTGCCCGGCCTGTATTTCGCCGGCGAGGTGCTGGATATCGACGGCCCGACAGGCGGCTACAACCTTTCGCTCGCCTTCGCCACCGCGCGCCTGGCGGTCGAGAGCATTTCGAGGGAGACGTCCTATTCGTCGCAGAAGTCCCAAACGCCGCCCGTTCGCCGGCGCGGGAAAGGAGAGGCGTGAATCTTGCGATCTGGGTGGCGCCTTACGCGCTGTGGATGGCGCTGATGCTGGCGCTGCCGGCGGAGGCGTGGGCGTATGCGGTGCGCAGCGGCGTGTGCGCGGCCGGCCTCGTCGCGGCCTGGTGGCTGTTCAGGCGCGGCGGCGGGCGCGTGCGCATCGGCAAGCGCGCGTTTGCCGTTGGCGTGCTGTGCGGCGTGGCGGTGTGGGCGCTGTGGGTGCTGCCCGAGCGTTTCGCGTGGTATCGCGAGTGGCTGGTGGTGGGCGACGTCGGCTCCACGGCGCCTTCGCCCTACGATCCGGCGGCGTGCGGATGGCCGCTGACTCTCGTGCGCCTCGCGGGCTCGGCGTTCGTCATATCGGCGGCGGAAGAGATGTTCTTCCGTCGCTGGCTCTACCGCTGGCTTGGGGCGGATGCGTCCGCGTTCCTGTGGATGGTGGCGCTTTTCGCCGTCGAGCACGACCGCCCGGCCGTGGCCGCGCTGGCCGGCGCGGCATACGGCGTTGTCGCGCTGCGGCGCGGTCTGGGCGCGGCCATCGTCGCGCACGCCACCACCAACCTGCTGCTCGGCGTGCAGGTGGTGGCGACCGAGGACTGGGCGTTCTGGTGAAAGGAGGGTTTGCGGTGAAAGGCGATTACGGACGGCTCTGGGCTCTGGCGAGGCGGACGCGCACGGCGATCGCGTGGACGGCGGCCGCCGCCGCGCTGCATTTCGCGAATGCGGCGCCGCCGGCGCGCACGACGAAGATGAGGCCCACCGGGCCGTTGAAGTGGGAGCTGAAGTTCACCGAGAATTTCAACGGGACGAGCCTGAATCCGAAGCTGTGGGCGCGCATCCCCGGGCCGGAGCCGGGCGAGCGCTGCCCGGACTGGCGCAAGAACATGTCGCTGCGCGACGATCTGGCGGTGGTCGAGGACGGCCAGCTCCATCTCTACGGAGTGAAGAACGGCGACACGGCGGCTGACCCGCGCGAATTCCTGTGCGGCGGCGTCACGACGCGGGGGCTCTTCAACATGAAGTATGGCAAGGTGGAGATACGCGCCAAGCTGGAGGCGAACAAGGGCGCGTGGCCGGCCATCTGGCTCATGCCGCAGTCTTCCTCGTTCCCCTGGCCGACGTGCGGGGAGATCGACGTCATAGAGCGCCTCAACCACGATCCGTTCGTCTATCAGACGGTGCATTCGGGCTGGACCGCCTCCAACAAATCCAATCCTCCCAGCGGCGGCAAGGGGAAGATCAAGCCTGACGACTGGAACGTCTTCGCCTTGGAATGGTCGCCCGACCGCATCGTCTGGCGCGTCAACGGCGCACTCACGCACTCCTACCCGAAAGTCTCCGGCGAGCAGGATCGCTGGCCGTGGACGGTGCCGTTCTATCTGATGATCGACATGCAGCTGGGCGGCTCGTGGGTGGGGCCGGTCGAAGGCTCGACTCTCCCCGTTGCGATGCATGTCGATTGGGTGAAGTTCTACCAGCTCACGCAGGGCGCTCGCCGCATAAGCGAGTTCTCGCGCCCGCGCTAGCCGAAATATGGTATAATATGTCCCCTATGAATTTCACGAAGAACGCATTGGACGCGATCAACGGCGCCGAGGGGTGCGCGAGACAGCTCGGGCACGACCACGTCGGCTCCGAGCATATCTTCCTCGCCATGCTGGCGATCCCCAAGTGCGAGGCCTGCCAGCGTCTGGTCAAGCTCGGCCATTCCCCGGACGATCTGACCGAGTCGATGCGCATGATGATTTCCGGCGAGACCAGCAGCCTGATGGTGCGCGGCCCGCTGCCGATGTCGGCGCGGACGCGCAAGGTGCTGGAGATCGCCCAGCTTGCCGCGGGGGCTGGCAACCCGGTGGGCACCGCCGCCATGGTGCTGGGGATGCTGCGCGAAGGCGAGAACCTGGCGGCGCAGCTGCTCTTCAACGCCGGTCTCACCGCCGAGAAGTTCGACGCCGCCGGCACCCAGGGCGGCAAGGACGCGCAGGACGGCGACGAGGAGGGCGACGCCGGCTCCGGCGACGGCGCCGAGGATGGCGACGGCGCGCAAGGGGGCGGCGAGGGCGGCAAGGAGCAGAAGACCCCGACCGTGAACGCATACGGCCGCGACCTCACCGAACTCGCGCGCCTGGGCAAACTCGACCCCGTCGTGGGCCGCGAGAAGGAGCTGCGCCGCGTCATACAGATACTCAGCCGCCGCACGAAGAACAACGCCGTGCTGATCGGCGAGGCGGGCGTGGGCAAGACCGCCGTGGCGGAGGGGCTCGCGCAGGCCATTCACCTCGCCCAGGTGCCGGAAAGAATGCAGCGCAAGCGCGTCGTCGCCCTGGACATGGCGCGCGTCGTCGCCGGCACGCAGTATCGCGGCCAGTTCGAGGAAAGGCTCAAGCGCATTATCGACGAGACCAAGCGCAGCGGAGACATCATCCTCTTCCTCGATGAAATCCACACATTGGTCGGCGCGGGCGGCGCGGAGGGCGCGATGGACGCCGCCAACATCCTCAAGCCGGCGCTGGCGCGCGGCGAGCTGCAGTGCATCGGCGCCACCACTCTCAAGGAATACCACAAGTCGATAGAGAAGGACGCCGCCCTGGAGCGCCGCTTCCAGTCCGTCCAGATCGACGAACCCGGCGTGGCGGACGCCGTGCGCATCCTCGAGGGCGTGGCGCCGAAATACGAGGAGCACCACGGCGTCAGGTTCCCGGAGGAGGCTCTGCGCGCCGCCGTGGAGCTGACCGCCAGGTATCTGCCGAGCCGCCAGCTGCCGGACAAGGCGATAGACGCCATCGACGAGACGGGTTCGCGTCTGCGCATGAAGGCGAGCCGCCGCCCGGAAAGGCTGATGCGGATGCAGGCCGAGATGGATGCGATCCGCGGCAGGAAGGACGAAGCCGTGAAGGCGGGCGACTTCGACGCCGCCGCCGAGTGCCGCGACGCGCTGCGCGAAAAGGCGGCGCGTTTCGCCGAGGCTTTGAAGGAATGGCGCGCCAAGAACGAAGAAGAGGTGCTGGAGGCGGGCGAGGCCGACGTCGCAGAGACCGTCAGCTCGATGAGCGGCGTGCCGGTGGAGCGCATGGACGCCACGACGGCCGAGAAGCTGCTGGGGCTGGAAGCCACGCTGGGCGAGGTCGTGGTGGGCCAGGCTGATGCCGTCAAGGCCATCGCGAAGGCGCTGCGCCGCTCCCGCGCGTTCCTCGCCGACCCCAAGCGCCCGATCGGCTCCTTCCTCTTCCTGGGCCCGACGGGCGTGGGCAAGACCCACCTGGCCAAGATGCTGGCGGAGAGGGTTTACGGCGACGAAAAGGCGCTCGTCACGCTCGACATGAGCGAATTCCAGGAGCGCTATTCCTCCTCGCGGCTCGTCGGCGCGCCTCCGGGCTACGTCGGCTACGACGAGGGCGGCCAGCTCTCGGAGAAGATCCGCCGCCGTCCGTATTCCGTGGTGCTTTTCGACGAGTTCGAGAAGGCCAACTCCGACGTGTGCAACATGCTGCTGCAGGTGATGGACGACGGCCGCCTCACCGATGGACAGGGCAGGGTCATCGACTTCCGGAACACCATCGTCATCTGCACGGCCAACCTCGGCTTCGATTTCGCCCGCGAAGGCCACAGCCTCGGCTTCTCCGACGCCAACGCCACGACGAGCCACGAAATCCTGAAGGAGAGGCTCATGGACGAGGCCAAGCGCACTTTCCGTCCCGAACTCCTCAACCGTTTCGACGAGATCGTGGTCTTCCGCAAACTGGAGCGAGACGACATAAAGGCGATCCTCAAACTCGAATTCTCGCGTCTGGAAGAACGTATCAAGGCGATTGGCGTCACATTGAAGCTCGACGCCAAGGCGGCGGACTTCCTGGCGGAAAAAGGCATGGACCCGGCGCTCGGCGCCCGGCCTCTGCGCCGCGTCGTGCAGGACTTCGTGGAAGATCCTCTTGCCGACCTGGTCCTGGCGGGGAAGACCAAGCCGCTGATGCACGTGAGGCTGGACAAAGACGGCCAGAAGCTGAAAATCTCGTGACCGCCGCCCCCTCGCTTTGACAAAAGGGGACTAAGTTTCAATATTCGCTCGATCTTGGCGCAAAATGCCGCACTTCCTGGTGCGGCATCGGCCTCCCCTTGTGCCGTTGCAAGTCGATGCGGCAGGGCGCCCCCGTTCTCTATATATAGAGACCACCCGACTCCATATATAGAGAACCCCATGCTCTATATATAGAGAATCCCATGCTCCATGCATGGCCAACCGCGTCTCG
>CAMOIK010000040.1 GCA_946615875.1 uncultured Verrucomicrobiota bacterium
GTAAAACCATGGGAGCGGTGTCGATAGATCGTTTGCTGGAGGCCATTTCCTACCCCGACAGGGCAGGAGTCGATGGCTCTCGCGCTACGCTCAGAATCGATGAAAGCGAGATCAAGGTAGAGGAACGGGACAGGTATTTGCGGTTTATCGCGGATTTGGACATCGGGGAAAACGAGTTGGCCGAGTTCGCGCTCTATGTGCCGGGCAGGATATACAAGGAGGCCGCGACGCTTGCGGTGGACGCGGACGGCCGCGCCTTCCTTTGGCAGGACGTCTCGGCGGCGCAGGGCGGAGCGGAGCTGCGCCGGGCGTTCGAGGCGTTTCTGGCGTCCTGCGACTGGTGGCGGGAACGGCTGGACGCAGGTCGCACGGCGTCGGAAGTCCGTTTCCAGGATGTCCTTATCAGACCGTAAAAAGGTTTGAGAGGCTAGACAAGGTTCGAGAGGCTTTAGAAGTTTGAGAAGTTAGGGCGATGAATATGACAGCAAATAAAAAACCAAGCGCAGTCATGGCGGTGTTCCTGAGCGTCGCCATGGTTGGTTTTTGCGCCGACGGGGTTTCCGACGCGGCGTCGGTCCCTGCTTCGGATGTCGCCGCTTCTTCGTCCTCCGCAGACAATTCAACCCCCGCTGCCCCCTCTGTCCCCTCGAACCCTCCGACACTCTCGAACCTCCCCGCCTGGAAGACGCCGACTTGGACGCTGGTGGCAAGGGGCATGGACTTGCGGACGGCGCTGGACACGTTCGCGGTGGCGCAGGGCATCTCCGTCGTGATGTCCGACCAGGTGTGCGGCGCGTTTTCAGCCGATTTCCGCGACGTGCCGTGCCTGGAGTTCCTGGAGCGCATCTCCGCCGCCCACAACCTGACGTGGTACTACGACGGCTCCGCGCTCTACGTCTATGGCGCAGGCGAAGTCAGGACCCTGCTGATAGACCTCCGCTACATGAAGGCCGGCGAAGTGCGCTCCATGCTGGCGGAGCTCGGCGTCGAGGACGCCAGGTTCCCGCTGCGCACGGCGTCCAACGACGAGCTTATCATGGTCTCCGGCCCGCCGCGCTACGTGGCGCTCGTCGCCGAGATGATCTCGAAGGCCGACAAACTGCGCGAGATGCGCACGTTCAACGAGGTCGATGTCAGGATGTTCCCGCTGCGCCACACTTGGGCCGACGACGTCACATTCAGCGCGGGCGGCGCGGTCAATGGCGAATCTTCGGCCACCATACGCGGCGTCGCCAACCTGGTGCAGGAGATCATGAACGGCGAGAACAGCCACAAGACGCTCCTCGAGGGCGAGACGAAGGACAAGGACGCCGCCGTCGCCACGCTCAACCGCTCCTCCTTCCAGCCGATCGTCCGCGCCGAAAACCGCCTTAACGCCGTCCTCGTCAAGGACGTCAAGAACAGGATGCCGGTGTACGAGCGCATCATCAAGGATCTCGACGTGCCGCAGAAGCTGGTCGAGATCGCCGTCACCGTGGTCGAAATGTCCAAGCAAGACGCGCTGGACTGGCAGCTCTCGCTGTCGGTCGATGGCAAGCACGGCCACAGCACCGGCGGCGTCGGGCAGAACGCCGCGAACCTCTTCAGCCCCGCCAACATCGGCGGCATGGGGCTGGCCGGCGCGCTCACCCACGTCCACTCCAACTACAAGCTGGCCGCGTCGCTGACCGCCCTGCGCGAGAAGGGCAAGGCCCGCAACATCTCCCGCACCACGCTGCTGACCGTCAACAACCTCGCCGCCCAGCTCACCGACCAGCAAAGCTACCATGCGCGCGTCGTCGGCACCGAGGTCGCCTCGCTCGAAGAGGTCTCCGCTGGCACCCGCCTCGCGGTCAAGCCGCGCATCATCGAGCCGGACGAGGCCAGCGTCTCCAACCAGGTCTGGCTCACGCTCAGCCTCCAGGACGGCGGCTTCGAGTCGATCAGCGTCGATTCCATGCCGATGACGCGCACCTCCACCCTCCAGACCCAGACGGCGGTCTTCGAGGGCGACTCCATCATGCTCGCCGGCTATCTGCGCGACATCGAGGAGGACGCGGGGTGGGGCATCCCGTATCTGCGCGACATCCCGCTGATCGGATGGCTCTTCGGCGGCGCTTCCACGCGCAAGGAGACGGTGCAGCGCATCTTCGTGCTCACGCCATACGTCATCGACCTCGACACCGAAATGCTCGCCCGCCGGCAGTCCACGCGCCTTCGCGACGTATCCGACGAGGAAGACCTGGAGGACGACGCCGAGGAGAGCGACCTGCAGCGCAAGCAGCGCAAACTGGAGAAGGACGCGGAGCGCGAGCGCCGCCGCGAACGCGCCGAGGACGCCTACGACCGGCGCGAGGCGGAGCTGCGCCACGATGCCAACATGCGCAAGATTTCGCGCGAGCGCAAGCTGCGTCTGCTTTCCGAGGATGTGGAAAAGTGGAAACGCGAGGAGGAAGCGGAGCGCAAGCGCGTGGAGGAAGAGGATTCCGGCGCCCCGCGCCCCGTCGATCTGGATGTCGAAGTCTCTTTCGCGCGGTGAAGAAACGGCGTCGCAGAGGCATTCCAAAATCTCTCAAACGACTTAAACCTTTCAAGCTTCTCAAACATCTCGAATGATCAACGTGGCGATAGAAGGAGGATTCGCGCAAGTGGGCGCAGGCGACTGGCTGGTGGGCCGGGCGCAGCCCGTGGCGTTCGCCTCTTCGATGCGCCGCGTCCGGCGGCGCGGCTGGATGGTGCGCGACCGTTCGCATCTGGAGCGCGTCGCGACGTCTGGCGAGAGTGTTTGCGCGGCCGCCGACAGGCCGTTCCTCACGCACATACCGTGCGCGTCGCCCGTCAGCGCCGTGTCTTGCAAGGTGCTGCTGGCCCCGGCGGCGGCATGGGCTGGCGCGGACACGCTCCGCCCGGTGCCGATGAGCGCGCGCGGCTCGATATGCGTCTCGCGCTTCGCGCTCTCCGGCGAGCCCCAGCCGTCGTGGGTGGTGATGGCCACGGCGAGCCGCACCAGGCGCATGGCGATCGACGAGGGGCAGACGCTGTGCGTCCGCCCGGACGCGCTCGTGGCGTGGACCGGGAACCAGCCCACCGGGTTCTGCCCGAAGCTCGGCCTCTTGGATTTGATACTGCCCCGCGGCCCGAAGGATCTGCTGTTCAGCTTCTACGGTCCCGGCGTAGTGTGGGTGGAGGGATCGCGGGGCGGCGCGGGCCGCTCCATGCGGGAAAGGAGGGTCTGGTAGCATGGCAGTGGACGCCGCACAGATTCTCCGCCAGTCGTATGCGTCGCCGGTGGACGCAGCCCGCATGATGGAGCTGGTTGCCGACAAGGGCGCGGAGGCCCAGGCCGCGCAGCAGACGGGCAGCATCAACGGTGCGCACGTCGTCGTGGAGTCCGATCCCATGGCCCAGCTGATGGACTCCATGGAGGAGCTTTCATTCCAGTTCGAAGAGAAGGGCATGAAGAAGATCGGGGAGCGCAAGATGGGCGAGGCGCAGGGCGCGCGCTCGGCCTACGTGAAGGCCGTCGAGAAGTGGTCGGCCCTCTTCCCCGACATGCCGGACAGCCAGTTCGCGGCGCGCATCCTGCGGATGCTCCGCAACAGCGTCGCGTCCGGCCGCCAGATGGGCTCGCTCGACCTGCTCAGGGAGCTGGGGCGCGGCTCCACCGACCCGTCCCACCAGTATGCGCTGCTCGACATCCTCGAACAGTCCCTGGCCGGCGACGAGGCCGACCTGCGCTCGCTCGTCCGCCAGGCCAGGCAGCAGCTTGAAAGCGCCAAGGGGCCGGAAATCCGCGCCGGCGTCAACCTCGCGCAGGAGATAAACGCGCGCGCCGCCACGCCTGCCGAGATGCAGAACCTGCGCGATATGTATCGCAGCGAGGTGGTGGGCTTCACCACTCCGCAGGACTGCTTCCGCTCGCTACTGGCCGCCCGCGGCCCGGGCGGCCTCGCCGACGCCATCGAATTCCTGATCGCCGGATGCGGCAAGGACCTGAAGTCGGCTTTGCCGTCGCTCGGCGAAGAGGCGCTTTCGCGCATCCTCACCGATCTTCAGTGCGTCCAGGTGCTGAACACCGTCATGGACAAGCTCACGCTTCTGGCCGGGCGCATGGGCAGTCAGTTCGGAGAGGCCTGCCTGCTCAACGGCGAACAGATGACCGGCCGAGTCCTGGATTTCACGGAGCAGACTTTCGTGGCGCCGGGCGCAATCGCCGCATTCATCGGAGAGTGCGGCGTGAAGAAACTGCTGGCGCAGCTGGACTTCGCCACCGAGCTGACGAAGCTCTTCCGCCAGCTCTCGCCGCGCCTCTTCCGCAAGGAAAGCGACCGCGCGCAGCTCATCGACTCCACGCAGGAGCATCTCGACGCGTTGGTCATGCGCGAAGAGGAGGAAGACGACGATGCCGAAGGGCAGGGAGGTGCCGCATGACGCCGGCTCACGTCATTTCCGTCCTGAGGGATTTCGGGCGCGCCGCCGGCATCGGCGACTTCTCGCTGAACGCGCGCGACTCCGCCGCCGTGAGGTTCGATTCCGGCGCCACGCTGCGCTTCGAATACTGCTTCGACGGCCTCACCGTCGCCATGACGGTGCCGTGCAGGCCGGATCCCGCCGCCATGCGCAGGCTGCTGGAGTATTCGCGCCCCTCGCCGAGAGGCGGCGCCAGGCCGGTCCGCGCAGGCTATCTGGCGAAGACAGGGTGCGCCGTCTTCGCCGTCCGCATCCCCGAGGAGGCCGTGACGGCGCCGGCGGTGAACGCCGCCTTCGCCGACCTTTGGCGCATCGTCAATGAATTCGGAGGACTGCGATGAGTCTCATTGGCGTGTCCAGAACCACCGAGCCGCTGCAGTTCAACACGGGCATCGGAGAGGCGAAGTTCGCCGAGATCATCGACTCCCCGGTCTCCGGGCAGGCGCAGAAGCCGCTCCTGCCCGGCTCCACCACGGTGTCGCAGGCGCTCGACGCCCTCTTCCCGACGAACAAGGGCGTCAACGACCAGATCATGCGCTCGCTCGTGGCCAACAACACCACGCTGCTGCGCACGTCCACGGGCTTCGGATCGGTCGCGCGCGACACGCTCGCCGCGCTCCGCTCCGCCGGCACGCCTGCCGCGGACGCCGCCGCCGACGAGATCGACACCCTGCTCGCCGACACCGACCTCTTCGACCACTACAGGCTCGCACTGCTGGAAAGCTGATGAAACCATGGAACTGCGGAACCGTGAATCTGGCAATTGCACCGTGAAACCCGCGATAGAAACCGGCAGCGTCCGATAGCATACCCGACCTACTCAACCATCACAATCATTTCAACCATCCCATGGCAGGCGGATTGACCAACTTCTCCAATGTGTTCAGCAGGTTCGGCGACCTCGTGCTCGCCTTCCTGGTGGTATGCATCATCGGCCTGCTGATCATCCCGCTGCCGACGCCGGTCGTCGATCTGCTCATCGCGACGAACATCATGATCTCGACGGTGATGCTGATGCTCTCGCTATACCTGCCGAGGGCGCTGGCGTTCTCCACGTTCCCGTCGATGCTGCTCTTCACCACGCTCTTCCGCCTGGCCCTGAACGTCACCACGACGAGACTCATCCTGCTCAAGGCGGACGCCGGCGAGATCATCTACACGTTCGGCAACTTCGTCGTGGGCGGCAACTTCATCGTTGGCGCGGTGATCTTCCTGATCATCACCATCGTGCAGTTCGTGGTGATAGCGAAGGGCTCCGAACGTGTTTCCGAAGTGGCGGCGCGCTTCACGCTCGACGCGATGCCGGGCAAGCAGATGTCCATCGACGCCGACATGCGCGCCGGCGCCATAGACCAGGAGACGGCAAGGGCCAGGCGCAACGAACTCGCCAAGGAGTCGCAGCTCTACGGCGCGATGGACGGCGCGATGAAGTTCGTCAAGGGCGACTCCATCGCCGGTCTCATCATGACGGCGATCAACATCGTCGGCGGCATATGCGTGGGCGTCTTCATGAACGGCAAGGAGGTGGGCTGGGCGGTCACCAAGTATGGCATCCTGACGATCGGCGACGGCCTCGTCTCCCAGATCCCGGCGCTGCTCGTATCCATCACGGCCGGCGTCATAGTGACCCGAGTGGGCGACATCGACAACAAGCCGCTCGGCCAGGACATCATAAACCAGTTCTTCGCGCAGCCCAAGGCCATCCTGCTCGGCGCGCTCATGATCGCCGCGATAGGCCTCATCCCGGGCTTCCCCAAGATCCAGCTCTTCGGTCTGGCCGCGTTCGTCGCCGCCGTGGGCTGGAGCCTCATCCAGAAGGCGAAGGCCGCCGCCGAACGCGCCGCCAAGGGCGAAGACCCGCTCGCCGCCGCCGCGCCGTCGGAAGGCGCCCAGCCGCGCCCCAAGAAGAAGGACGGAGACGATTTCGCCATGGTCACGCCGCTGATGGTCGATATAGACGCGGACATCCGCACGGCGCTTACCTACGACGAACTCAACGAGCAGATCATGTCCATCCGCCGCGCCCTCTACCACGATCTGGGCGTGCCTTTCCCGGGCATCAACCTTTCCCTCAACCCGGCCATAAAGGACGGCCGCTACCGTCTGCTGGTGAACGAGGTCCCGGTGTCGGAGGGCGTGCTGCGCAGAGGCTGCGTGTTCGCGCTGGAGGAGCCGGACAACCTCTCCGCCACCGGCATCGCGTTCGAGGGCGGCAAGCCGTTCCTCTCCGGCCACGAGACGTGCTGGGTCAAGGAGGGCGACAAGCCGAAGCTCGACGAGGCGGGCATCCGCTCGCTCGACATCAGCGGCGTGCTCACCTACCACCTCTCGGGCGTCCTGCGCCGCTATGCGCACGAGTTCCTGTCGCTGCAGGAGACGAGAATCCTCTTCGACCACATGGAGAAGGAGGCCGCGGAGCTCGTGCGCGAAGTCCAGCGCGTGCTGCCGCTCCAGAAGATAACGGACGTCCTCCAGCGCCTCGTCCAGGAGGGCATTTCGATACGCGACCTGAAGAAGATCACGCAGACGCTCATCGAGTGGGGGCAGAAGGAGAAGGATGCCGTGCTCCTCGTCGAATACGTCCGCGCTTCGCTTTCGCGCTACATTTCCTACAAGTTCTCCGGCGGGCAGAACATCGTGGCGGCGTATCTGCTCGACCCGGCGCTCGAGGAGAAGATACGCAAGTCCGTTCGCCAGACGTCCGGCGGCAGCTATCTCGCGATGGATCCCGCGACGGTCCGCGCAATCCTCGCTGTCGTCAAGCGCACCATAGGCGACCTCTCCAAAATCCCGCAGAAGCCGGTCGTCATCGTCTCCGTGGACATCCGCCGCTACTTCCGCAAGATGATCGAGAAGGACTACTACGAGCTGCCCATACTCTCCTTCCAGGAACTCAGCTCCGAAATCAACATACAGCCGCTCGGGAGGTTGAAGCTGTGAGCGCGGAATTGCGGAGCGTGCGATCGCGGAACGCCGCGACCAAGGACCCTGGCCCCGAAACACGAAACCCGGAACACTAGACCATGTCATTTCTGCTGAAGATAGTCGAGGGACCCAACAAGGGCGCTGAAATAGCGCTCGTGGAGGGGCTTTGCGTCACGATAGGCAAGGCCGATTCCTGCGACATCGTCCTCGCAGACCCGACGCTGCCGGATTCCCCCGTCCAGATCGAGGCCGCCCCGGACGGCGTCTCTCTGGAGCTGCCTGGCGAGGGGCGCAGCCACATGGAACCGTATCGCGTGGTTGTGGTCGGCTCCACGGCGTTCGCCGTCGGCAGCGCCGACGACGCCTGGCCGGCGCTCGTCTGGCCGAAGAAGGAAGAGCCGGCGGAGGAACCGGCCCGGGCGCAAGCCACGGCAACGGACGAGGACGCGAAGCCGCCGGAAGAGAAGAAGGGGCCTGGCAAGGACAAAAAGGGCGTCGGCTGCCTCTTCTTCGCGCTCGTGCTCTTCTTCATCCTGCTCTTCGTCATGTGCCTGCTCGGCTGGTTCTTCAGGGAAAGGATATCCGCCATGCTGCCTCGCGGCGATGCCGGGACGGAGACCGCCGGCGAGGCGGAGGAGCATGTCGATTCGATCGACGCGCTGGTCGAGAAGTATTCGCTGGAGAAATCGGAAAGCGACGGCCGCGTCTTGCTGACGGGCGATTTCGCGACGCGGGCGGAGCGGCTGGCGGCCACGGCCCAGGCGTATGCCGCGCAGCCGGAGATACTGCTCGATTTCGCAGACCGCGAATCTCTGAAGTCTGCAGTCGAAGAGACGCTCGCCCTGGTCGGAGAGAAGGAGCTTTCCGTCGTGAAGATCGCGGGCCGCGTCGCCATCCTGTCCGGAAGGGCGCTCGATTTGCGCAAGGCGCTGGAGGCGATTTCCGAGGACGTGCCCAAGCTCGCCAACGTCGATTGCTCTGGCGTGGACGCGTCTGTCGTCGCCATGCGCGGCAATCCGGCCGACGGCTCCGCCGCTCCCGGTTCGGGCAAGTCGAAGGCTGCCAGGCGCAAGGCCGCGCATCCCGATCTGCCGGTCTGCGGCATACTGATGAGCCCGTATCCGTGCCTCGTCATGAGCAACGGCATGAGGATTCTCGAAGGCGCGCCGATGGCGGATGGCGCAATCGTCAAGATAGAGCCGGACCGTGTGGTGTTCACGAATTCGACGGGGAGGGTGGTATGGAAGCCGTGACCGAGCCCGTGAGACTCCTCGACATCGAGCGCGAACTCGCCGGCCCGGGCAGGGACGAGGCGCTGGCGAGATACGATGCGATGCTCGTCGCGCTGGATGGGCGCATCGCCGATGCGATGCGAGACGGGCTTGCGCCCGACGAATACCCGAAGGCCGAGGCCCTGAGGGAAGCGAATACGATAGCGAGAAAGATTTTACGTTTGACCGTCCAGGTGGCCGGTCGAGCATAAAAACCAGAAGGTTCAACAACACAAAACAAGAAAGGAGTCACAAATGGCAGCAACAGCAGATGGATCGATTACCGGGATCGCCGGGATCAACAATAATAGCGTAGATGGCTATGTAGAGGTTCGCGACATACAATCCTCGAACGCCCGCGCATCCGGTTATAAGGCGAGCTCGCTCTACGGCGGTGCTGTTTACAACGCGCTGTTCAACGCCGCACTTGTAATGGAGGCGCGCTTGGCCGAGTCGCTGCAGACATATCAGGAGCATCCCGACGTGCAGGCCAACCTCCAGCAGTTGCAGTACGACCTGCAGCAGTGGAACCTCACGCTCACCACGATGTCCAACATCAACAAGAACCTCGGCGACGCGCTCAAGTCCATCGCCTCGAACTTCCGCTGATGCTTGACATTACGGGCGAGGAAGCGCGACTGTTGTTGAACATCGCCCTGATGTCTATCGGGCAGAACCGCTTCGGGTCGGCCGCGAAAATCCTCGCGGCGCTCGAGCGGTTCCGCCCCGACGAGCCCTCTCTGGCGGTGGCGAACGCCATTATGCTGATGAGCGGCCAGGACTTCCAGGGGGCGGTGGACTACATCGACCGCGAAGCGCTGCCACGTTTCCCGGACTCCGCGATGCTTCAGGCGTTCAAGGGCATGGCGCTGATGCGGCTGGACCGCCGCGCAGACGCCGCCGACCCGCTCGAAATCGCGGCAAACCAGACCGCAGACGCAGCTGCGGCCCAACTAGCAAAGGACTTGATGTCATGACGGAAGCAATGATTGTGGAGGCGATACGCGCCGCGCACGGGACGGGCTTCGACACGTCCGCGCAGCCGGTCGCGCCGACGGCCGACCCCGCCGCGGTGGCCCGTTTCCAGGCGGCGATGGCCCCGTCCGGGGTGGAACGCGCCGATCCGGTGCCGTTCGCTTCGGAGGTTGGCGCGGTCTGGGACTCCGCGCGCGCCAGGAACCAGGAGATGCTGCACAGGGTGCAGGCCCTGTCGAGCCTGTCTTCCATGAACAGCGCCACCATGGCCAACCTCGTGGAACTGCAGTACGAGGTCATGAACCTCTCCTTCCAGCAGGATGTCGTCACCAAGATCGCCGACAAGGCATCTACGGCGATCCAGACGCTGATCAAGAACCAGTAGCAAGATGGTTAGATGGTTGGATGGTTAGATGGTTACATGGTTTAGTAGAATAGAGATATGGGGAGAGTGGATAGATTTGAAGATCTTGAGGTGTGGCAACTTGCAAGACGCCTTACGGTGAAAATCTACTCGCTTTCCGGAAATGGCAATTTCGCGAAAGATCATGGTTTAAAAGGACAGATTCAGCGAGCGGCGGTTTCCGTGGTTTCAAATATTGCTGAGGGTTTTGACAGGAGGACAAATCTTCAATTTTTGCATTTCCTTGAAATCGCAGCAGGTTCGGCTAGTGAAGTGCGGGCACAGTTGTATTTGGCGTCTGATTTAGGCTATATAACCAATGACCAGTTCAACGAAGTGTTTCATGATATCGAGAGGATAAGCAGAATGCTGACGCGATTTATGCAATATCTTCAAAGTCAGCCAAATCGACCAGATAACAGCGAACAAACCATCAAACCATCAAACGATCAAACCATCAAACCGGAAGGGATTTAGACTTATGTTATGTTTGCATAGACGTGCGTTTTTGCTTGCAGGGTGTGGGCTCGCCTTGCTTCTTTCCGGGTGCGATTCGGAGACGACTCTGCACTCCGGCCTGGTGGAGCAGCAAGCCAACCTCGTGATGGCCGCGCTCCTCGACGGCGGCATATCGTGCCACAAGACGCCGGGCGAGGAAGGCACCTGGAACGTCACAGTGATGGAGTCCAGGTTCGCCGAGGCCGTCAACCTGCTCGAAAGCAGGGGGCTGCCCCGCCGCGGCTACCAGGGCGTGGGCGAGGTCTTCAAGAAGACAGGCATGATCTCCTCGCCCTCCGAGGAGAGAATCCGCTTCATGGACGCGCTCGCGCAGGACATCTCGCACACCATAGCCACGATAGACGGCGTCCTCGACGCTCGCGTCCACGTGGTGCTGCCGGAGAACGACCCGTTCGCCCGCAACACCCTGCCGTCGTCCGCGGCCGTGGCCATTCGCACGCGCTGGGACGTCGACCTCACGGACATGGTCCCGTCCATCAAGGGGCTCGTGAAGAATGCCATAGAGGGGCTGGCGTACGACAAGATAGTGGTCACCATATTCCGCGACAATCCGCCTAAGCGGCAGTAGGCGAAAGGCGAGGTGTCGATGACGGGCGAAGCGAGACAGTTCCTGCTGACCACCGGGTGGCTGTTTCTGCGGCACGGGCAGAAGCTGCGGGCGAAGCGCATCTTCGCCGCGCTTGTGGAGGCCGACGCCCGCGATGGCGTGGCCGTGGCCGCGCTGGCCGAGCTTATGCTCGACGACGGCGAGCCCCAGGGCGCGTTGGAGCTGCTGCGCGCCGCCGACTTCCCCGCCGAACTCTCCCACGCCGAGGCGGTGCTGGAGACTCGCGCGCTGCGAATGGCCGGGAGGACGCGCGAAAGTTCGGCGCGCTGGCGCCGCTACCTCGAGACCAGGAAAGGAGTCGCCAGGCAATGGATAGCGTGATCGACATGGAAGGCGCGCGCCGCCTGGTCGCCGATGCGGTCTTGTGGCCGCTCGTGCGCGATTTCCTTTGGGACTTCGCCCCGCAGATACACCCGTCGCGCCTGCCGGACGGCTTCTCGGAGATGGCGGGGCAGCCGCCGCGCATAAGGCGCTACGTAATGGGCGTCCTCGGCGTCGCGCCGGTTTTTCACGATTTTCCGGCTTCAGACAACAGCCGACTCATACTGCTGCCGGGCGGTTCGCTGGAGTCGCTGGCTCGGTGGCTCGGCGCGCTGGCCTGTGCGCAGTCGCTGCGCAGGATAACGGACGGCGCCCGCGTCCGCGCCCTCAAGGCGTCGTTGCCGGACGTATATCCCGCCGTCTTCTCTTACACCGCGTATTTCAAGGGCTTTGGCGGCGAGGCGTCCGGCGTTTTTGACGGGCTGGATGGCGAGGGGACTGTCTCCAAGGTCGTCGAGACGGGCTACGGCCTGTTGTTTTCGCTCGTGTCCGCGCTCCCGGAAGGTCTGCTGCGGAGACTTGAGCTGAAGCTGCCGCAGACCGCCGCACCGGCTGGCGCCCAGACGGTCGCGCAGCCGATTCTTCACAAGATATTGAGACTGAAGTTCCCGGAGGCCTACACGCTATGCTGCTCATAGGAAAGAAAGACTGGACGCTCGAGAGCGACCGCCGTCTCGTCAAGGCGACGGATGCCGCAACGGTCGCAAGTGCCGCAGAAATCATTGCGGCCGCCGAGGCCGACGCCGCCAGAATGCGCGAACAGGCGAAGGAGGAGTTCGAGCAGGAGCGCCGGCGCGGCTACGAGAAGGGTGTGAACGATGGCAAGATGGAGATTGCCATGCAGAAGCTCGACCTCGTGGACTCTTCCGTCTCGTTCATGGAGAGCGTCGAGAAGAAGATGGCCGACATCGTGATGAAGGCGCTGCGCACGTTTGTCGTCGAGATCGGCGACAAGGAGATGGTGGTGCAGATCGTCCGCAAGACGCTGAACGCCGTCATCCGCACCCAGCGTCAGGTCACGCTCAAGGTCGCGCCGGAGATGGCCGCGACGGTGAAGGAGCGGCTCGAAGGGTTTCGCGCGCAGTATCCGACGGTCGAGACGTTCGACGTCGTCGAGGACGCCCGCCTGAAGGGGACGGCGTGCGTGCTCGAGACCGAGGCCGGCGCGGCAGACGCGTCGGTCGAGACTCAGCTTGCGGCGATCGAGAAATCGCTGCAGAGCCATATCGCTAGGGGGTAGGGGCTATGGAAGGAGCCTTCGACTACATTCCCGAGGTCTTGAACCGTGCCGTCGAGGATACCCGTCCCATCGACGTCAAGGGCAGGGTCATCCAGGTCGTCGGCACGATCGTCAAGGCGTCCGTGCCGGGCGTCAAGGTCGGGGAGATCTGCATATTGCGCAATCCATGGGAGGATTTCGAGGTGCAGGCGGAGGTCGTTGGCTTCACGAAGGAGGCGGTGCTCCTGACGGCCCTTGGCACGATGGTCGGCATCAGCGGCGAGACCGAGGTGATACCTACGCGGCGCGTCCAGATGGTGCCGGTCGGCAAGAAGCTCCTCGGGAGGATACTGGACGGACTCGGGCGGCCTCTCGACTTCGAGACCAAGGGGCCGATATGCCCCGACGGCTACTACCCGGTGTATGCCGATCCGCCGTCGCCGCTTGACCGCACGATAATCTCCAGGCCGATTTCGCTGGGCATCAAGGCGATCGACGGGTTGCTGACGTGCGGCGAAGGGCAGCGCATGGGCATATTCGCGGCGGCCGGCGGCGGTAAATCCACCTTGCTGGCCTCCATCATCCGCAACACGGAGGCTGAGGTCACGGTGCTCGCGCTGATCGGCGAGCGCGGCCGTGAGGTTAGGGAGTTCATCGAGAAGGATCTGGGTCCGGAGGGACTGAAGAAGTCGGTGCTGGTGATTTCCACTTCCGACCGTTCGTCGATGGAGCGCCTCAAGGCCGCCTACGTGG
>CAMOIK010000041.1 GCA_946615875.1 uncultured Verrucomicrobiota bacterium
CCAAGGCCCGCCGAGCCCACCAAGTTCGAGCAGTACTACGACTTCTCCGAGCCGATCGCCTCCATTCCCTCCCACAGATACCTCGCCATACGCAGAGGACAGAAAGAAGGCGTGCTGTGGGTCAAGCTCGAAATCGACCGCGACGCCGTCGTCGATCAGATGCTTGACGCCATCGGCCGCGACGGCGAGCAGATCAAGCTCGCGGCGGAGGACGCCTACAGGAGACTGCTCGCGCCCAGCTGCGAAATCGATGTCACCGTCGATAAGAAGATGGAGGCGGACCGCGCCGCCGTCGAAGTGTTCGCGGACAACCTGCGAAACCTCCTCCTCGCAAGCCCGCTCGGCGAAAAGTCGGTCCTCGCCATCGACCCAGGCATCCGCACGGGTTGCAAGGTGGCCATGATGGACGCCACCGGCAAATACCTCGGCAAGACCGTCCTCTACCCGCAGCAGAAGCCCGGCGAGACAGAGCGGGCGCTGGCCATGATAGTGAACAAGTTCCGCCCCGACGCCATAGCCGTCGGCAACGGCACGGCGGGGCGGGAGACCGAGGCGTTCGTGCGCGCCACGCTGAAAAAGCTGCACGCGCAGCACCCCGAAATACCCACGCCGATGGTCGTAAGCGTGTCGGAGGCCGGCGCATCCGTGTATTCGGCCAGCGAGATCGCCCGCCAGGAATTTCCCGACCTGGACTTGACGGTGCGCGGCGCGATATCCATCGGCCGCCGTCTGCAGGACCCGCTCGCAGAACTTGTGAAGATAGACCCCAAGGCGATAGGCGTGGGGCAGTACCAGCACGACGTGCACCAGCCGCTGCTCTCCGCCAAGCTTGACGAGGTCGTGGTGAGCTGCGTGAACGGCGTCGGCGTCGAACTGAACACCGCCTCGGCGCCGCTGCTCGAACGCGTGTCGGGCGTGGGCCCGTCGCTGGCCAAGTCTATCGTGGAATGGCGCAACGAACACGGACGCTTCACTTCCCGCCGCCAGCTCATGGAGGTCAAGGGGCTCGGGGCAAAGGCGTTCGAGCAGTGCGCGGGCTTCCTGCGCATACGCGGCGCCGCCAATCCGCTCGATTCCTCCGCCGTCCACCCTGAACGCTACTCGCTGGTCGAGAAGATGGCCGACGACATGGGGATGACCGTCCGCGAACTCGTCGGCAACCAGACGGCGGCAAAGAAGATCGACGTGCGCAAATACATCACCAACGACGTCGGCGAACCCACGCTCAAGGATATCGTGGCGGAACTGGCCAAGCCCGGCCGCGACCCGCGCGCCGTCTTCGAGCCTCCGAAGTTCCGCGAGGACGTGACGAAGATAGAGGACGTGAAGGAGGGACAGAAACTCGAAGGCATCGTGACCAACGTCACGGCGTTCGGCGCTTTCGTCGATATAGGCGTCCACCAGGACGGCCTCGTTCACGTATCGGAGCTGTCCGACAACTACGTGAGCGATCCGAAGAGCGTGGTGAAGACCGGCGACAGGATACAGGTCACGGTCATAGGCGTGGACGCGGCAAGAGGAAGGATCTCGCTGTCCGCGCGCTCGCGCCCGTCCGTTGGCGCGGCACGTTCCGGCGCGGCGTCCGGCGGCGCCAGGGAACGTCCGTCGGCGCGCTCGTCCGGCTTCTCCTGCAATCCCTTCGCGGGACTCTGAGGCGCTGACGCGCCTTGGTCCGGCAGACGCCGGCGGCTACTTCTTGTAGCCGTCGGCGTTCGCGCTCCATGCGCAGAGGAAGAACACCATGCCCACGATGGCGAATGCGCCGATCGACAGGAGCGCGGCGTTCCAGCCTAGATGCTTGCTGATGAGGGCTATGCCCAGGCCGGACACGGTGGTGGCGGCGTAGCCCATGATGCCCATGAAGCCGTTGGCCATGGCAGCGGCGTCGTTCGTCGCCTGCTGCGCGGCCACGATTCCGATCAGAGCCTGCGGGCCGTAGATGAAGAACCCGGTGCCCATCAGCAGCAGCGTGGCCTGCCATATCGCCGCGCCAGCCGGCAGATACCAGAAGCCGAGGGCGCAAAGCCCCGCGAACAGCATGCAGAACACGCACGTCCGCACTCCGCGCCCCTTGAAGACGCGGTCGGTGAACCAGCCGGCAAACACCGTGCCAACCACGGCCGCGAGTTCGAACGCGATTATCATCAGCCCGCCCTTCGAGACTTCTATGCCCTTGTATTCCTTGAGGAAGGTGGGGCCCCAGTCAAGAAAGCCGAAGCGCACCACATACACAAAGAAGTTCGCTATCGCGCACAGCCATATCACACGGTTGCGGAAGACCAGGCGACGGCGGTCGGCATCCGTCACCTTGCGCTTCTGCCCGACTTCTTCGGCCTTGCCGCGAACGTCGGAAAGATCCAGTTCCGGCAGACCGTCCTCGCCAGGCCCGTCCTTCACGCAGAAGAAGCAGAAGACGGCCGCGAGTCCCGCAAGAATCGCCGGCACGTAGAAGCACCACCGCCAACCGCAGCCGAGCGCGAACAGCAGCGAGCAGAGACCGAGGGCCGCCGCGGAGCCGAAAGAATGGCTCGTGTTCCAGATGGACATCTTGGTCGCCAGCTCCTTGGGATGAATCCAGTGCGTCAGCATCTTCGCGCACGGCGGGAAGCCCATGCCCTGCGTCCAGCCATTGGCGATCCAGAAGACCGCGAAGAGGATGGTCAGCGACGAGCAGCCGAACAGGAGGTTCATGACCGCAGACAGCGCGAGGCCCGCCGCCATGAAGACGCGCCCGTTGAGTTTGTCGGCCCAGAAGCCGTTCACGAAGCGCGAGCATCCGTAGAGGACGCCGTGGACGGTGAGGATTGTGCCGAGCGCCTCTTTGGTTATGACGCCCTGCGCCAGCATTTCCGGCTGCGCCATGGAAAGGTTCTTGCGCGTCACGTAGAACACTGCGTATGCCAGCATGCTGCAAAGGATGAAGTTCCACTGCCGCTTCTTGAATCTAGCCTGCTCTTCCTTCGTCATCTCTATTCTCCTCTAATGGCTGTCAACGATCGACCTTGTCGAACGTATCAACGACGATCGCTGGCGGCGTACCCTTGTAGCGCGCGAGATCGTCGCGCGTGGTCTCGCCGGAAAGGACGCACACGAAATCGACGCCCGCGTTGTCGGCAATCGCCTTGTCGGTGTAGAGGCGGTCGCCTACCACGGCGATCTCCTCCGGCGCGAACCGCGCCAGCACCGGGGCGAGCAGCGTAGGGCTGGGCTTGCCGAAAACATGGCTGGGGCGCATGGAGTTCGTCGCCTCCAGGAACTTCAGCATTCCGCCGACGTCGGGAATGGGCCCGCGCTCCGACGGACAGCAGTTGTCCGGGTGCGTGGCGACGAAATCGACGGGGGTGCCGTTGGCCGTCCTCACAGGGCACATGGGAGACGGAGGGGTATTGCGCATGTTCCAGAGCGCAGTCGCGTCGGCCAGCTTCGCGTAGGTCAGCTCCTTGTCGTAGGTCAGCGCGATCAGCTCGTTGCGCTCGGGGTCGTATTCGAACGAGACCCCGGCGTCCGCCAGCCGCTCGGACATGTGGGCCTTCACTTTGGCGCTCGCCAGCAGATATACCGACTTGTATCCCTTCTCGCGGATGTACGCTTCGAGCGTGATGAGAGGCGTGAGTATCTGTTCCGGCGTGACGGGGATGTCCGCCCCCGCGATCTTCGCCATATACTCCTCCGGGCACTTCGAAGTGTTATTGGTCAGGTAGAAGAACCTGAAACGCCCCGAGACGGTGCCGTCTATGACGAACTTCACAGCCGAAGCGATTGGCTTGGCGCCCATGAAGAGCGTGCCGTCCAGATCGCAGACGAAAGCCTTTTTCTTCGCAAGGTCGAACATCGCCCCGTCCCCCTCACATGTTGGCGGTGGCCACCACGTCGACGCCAGTCGCCGCCACGTCGGCCACGATCACGTCGCCGATCTTCACCGGCAGCTGCACCGTGGTCTGGTGCAAGGCGAAGAGCACGTCGTCAATCTTCGCCTTTGGCACCGGCGTCCTAGTCTTGACCGGCAGTGGCTTGCGCATCCCCGCCACGCGCACGAGTCCCGTGACCATGCGCGTGGGGTTGATCAGTTCGCTCTTGCCGTACGCTTCGCCGCGCGGGCACGAGTTGCCCGAAACAGTCACCGAGCCGTCGGCGTTGCGCACGACGTCCATCTCGCACCCTTTCGGGCAGTTTATGCAGATCATCTTCATCTCAAGCCTTCCTTCCCTTTGCGTATTCCGCGGCCGCGCGCCCGGCGATCTCCGAATCGCGGCTAACCCAATCGACGAGATCGTAAACGCGCACCACGTTGCCGCCGGCGAAGATGCCAGGCACGCTCGTGGCCATGTTCGCGTCCACCTTCGGCCCGCGAGTGGAAGGATCCATCTCGATGCCAGCCTTCTTGGTGAGTTCGTTTTCTGGTATCAGGCCGCAGGACAGGACCAGCGTGTCGCAGTCGTAGTGGATCTCCGTGCCTGGGATGGGCTTGAGGTGATCGTCCACCTTGGCGACCTTGACGCCCGTCACGTGCTCGCGCCCTTCCACGTCCGTCACCGTGTGGGAGAGGAGCAGGGGGATGTCGTAGTCGTTGAGGCACTGCACGACGTTTCGCATCAGGCCCGACGACTTCTTCATTATCTCGACGCAGGCCAGCACCTTCGCGCCAGAGAAGGTCAGGCGGCGCGCCATGATGAGGCCGATGTCGCCGGAGCCCAGGATCACCACACGGCGGCCTGGCATTATGCCGTCCATGTTGACGAGTCTCTGCACGGTTCCTGCGGTATAAACGCCAGCCGGGCGCGTGCCAGGCGTCATGAGCGCGCCGCGCGGCCTTTCCCTGCACCCCATGGCGAGCACGGTCGAACGCGTCCTATAGATCTTCAATCCGCCTCGCGGACTCATGGCGGTGACCTTGATGTCGCCGTCGGGCTGCGGCGCGATGTCCAGCACCATGGTGCCGCAGACGACGGGTATCTTCAGCTCGGCGGCCTTGTCTATGAACCTCTGTGCATACTCCGGTCCTGTCAGCTCTTCCTTGAAGCGGTGGAGGCCAAAGCCGTTGTGGATGCACTGCTGAAGGATGCCGCCTGGCGCGTCGTCGCGTTCCAGCACCAGCACGCCGTCGGCGCCGTTCTCCTTTGCCGCGCAGGCGGCCGCCAACCCCGCCGGGCCGGCGCCTACCACGAGCACGTCGAGAGTGGTCTCGATGTCGGCTGCGCCTGGCCTCGCCGACGATGCCAGCGCCTTCGGCGCCGTCTTCCTGGAGAGGAGGAACGACTCTGGAGGCAACCCCAGCTCCGCGCCCAGTATCTCTATGAGCCTTGGCGTGCAGAAACCTCCCTGGCAGCGGCCCATGCCGCTACGTGTACGCCGCTTGATGCCGTCGAGCGTCCTCGCGCCGACGCGCGCCCGGATGGCTGCGCGTATCTCCCCTTCCGTCACCTCTTCGCAGCGGCAGACCACCCTGCCGAAGGACGGGTCGCGCTCCACCAGCTCCGCGAGCTCCTCCGGCTTCATCTCGCGGGTCTTGGGCCACCACGAGACGTCACGCGAAATCTGCGACGGATTCTTCCGTGACACGCCGAGGCGCTCCGCCACCCTGCCCGCGAGAAAGACGCCTATCGCCGGGGCGGAAGTCAGGCCAGGCGACTCCACGCCGACGGCGTTGAAGAACGCTGGCGCGTCGCACGGCTCGCCGAGTATGAAATCTCCGACCGTGGTTTCATGCGCCCTCATCCCCGAGAACTCTGCGATCACCTTGCCAAGCGGCAGGCCGGGATACGTGCGCCTCGCTCCGGCCTTCACCTTCTCCAGCCCGTCGTAGGTGGTGGCCTTGTCCTCCTTGTCGTCCACGTCCTCGGCGGTAGGCCCCACGATCATGGTGCCATCCACCGTGGGCGAGACGAGTATGCCCTTGCCCATCTTGGAGGGGCACTGGAACATGGTCGCGGAGAACGTGCCGTCCTCGTCGCGATCGAGCATCAGGTATTCGCCGCGCCTGGCCCTGATGGAATACTTGGTGCCGCTGACGAGATTGTTGATTTCGTCGGAGTGCAGGCCGGCGCAGTTCACGACGGCCTTCGCCAGAAACTCCCTGCCGTCCTCGCTTGTCAGGCGATACGGGAACGGCGCGTCGCCGACGAAGTCGCCCTTCGGCACCTCGCGGCGTATCGCCGCCACCCGCGTGTCGAAATAGAACTCCGCGCCGTTCGCCGCCGCGTTCTCGGCGTAGCGGAACGTCAGCTCGTAAGGGCAGCAGATGCCGCCCGTCGGCGCCCAGAGCGCCGACGTGGCCTCCGGGGAGACGTTCGGCTCGCGCCGCCTCAACTCCTCCTGCGAAATGATCTCCGTCCTTACGCCGTTCTGCTCGCCTCTGGCCTGGAGTTCGCGCAGCGTGGCCTCGTCGTCGGCGCCGAACGCCAGCACGAGCGAGCCGTTGCGGCGGAACGGAACCTTCAATTCGCGGCAGACGTCCTCGAACATCCTGTTGCCTAGGACGTTGAACTTCGCCTTGTTCGTGCCCGGCTTCGCGTCGAAACCAGCGTGGACGATGGCGCTGTTCGCCTTGGAGGCGCCCTCCGCCACGTCGCTGCCCGCTTCTAGCACGGCTACGCTCAGGTTGTAGCGCGTGAGCTCGCGTGCGACCGCGCACCCTACCACGCCTGCGCCAATCACAATTGCATCGACATTCATCGTTGTCCTTCTTTCCATGCAAACGCTATTTCATCATCTCCAAGGCCGCCTTCCAGGCGTCCACCTGCTTCTTGGCGCAGTTGGTCGTCACGGTCTGGGCGCCGCGCCTGAACGCCTCTATCGTATCCGAGAGATCATCGACCGTCCACACGTGGAACTCGTAGCCGGCCTTGCGCACCGTGCCTATGAAGGACTCTGTGACTACGGCGCGATCGAAGTGGCAATCGACACCGTCCGCCCCGATGCGTCCGAGCGTCGCCACGACATCCTCGGCCTTGACGGGCGTCTTTTTGCCCTTGCCAGTGCGGCTGCTCGTCAGCCAATACGTCTTGTACTCGGGCATCTGCTCCTTGAGGGCCTTGCATGTGTCGGCGTTGAACGCGATGAAGAGCGTGTTGGCCGGCGTGGCGTTGGTCTGCTTCTCGAAGACCTTGCGCACGTAGGGGACGATTTCCGGACCCGGCTTGATCTCTACATAGATGAAGCGGCCGTCGCGCGCGAGTCCCAGCACCTCTTCGAGGAGAGCAGGGCGGTTGCCGGCGAAAGGCGAGCCTTTCCAACGCCCCCAGCTGCCGACGTCGAGATTCTCCAGTTCGCCTTCCCACATGGCGTCGGCGCACTTCTTGGTGTTGACGCCGCCGGTGGTGCGCGTCAGGCTCGAGTCGTGGAACGTGAAGACCCTCCCGTCCTTGGAAAGATAGACGTCGCACTCGAAACCGAAACCCCGCTCCACCGCCATCTTGTAGGCCGGGAGCGTGTTTTCCGGCGCGTCGTCGGATTCGCCGCGATGCGCTATGAGGGTCGTGTAGTCTGGGACGGCCGCGACGGCGGCGAACCCCGCCGACACGATGCCGATTGCCAATGCTTTTCCTGTGATGCTTTTCATGGTAGGCAGTATTGTATCATATTTTCAAGCGGAGCGCTAGCAGGAAGCGCTTGCGTTTTTTCGCCGTCTGGAATTACGTTATCCGGCAGGGCGCGCCTAGAGGTCCAGCAGCACCTTGACTGCGTCGGCGAACTTCCTGTAGTCGTAGATCACGATGTGGTCCATGCCCTTGATGCGGACGTGGCTGTCGCCGCCGCCGTCGGCGAAGTCGTCGCCGATGAAGACGATGTCGTCGAGTCCGTAGCCGTTGTCGCGCGCCCAGGCGAGCGTCGCGTCGTACTTGTTGTACTGCTTTCCTGCGAAGTCGAAGGAGGTGGAGCCGCCGATATAGACCGAGAAGTCCTTGAATATCGAACAGACCTCCGGATACATGGCTCTGCGCTTGCGCCTGTCCGGGTCGAACGCGACCTTGTGTTCTGCGGAGGGCGCTGTGCCGAGCAGGCCGAACGTGACCATGCCGGAGGCGTGGAACTCAAGAGGTTCGCCCTCGTATTCGGTGTAGCCGTATTTCGTGCGCAGGCGGTCGGTGTTCTCGCGGAAGAACGCCCGGTCGACCTCGTTGGTGACCGCCTTGACGATCCTGAAGACGCCGTCCGAAGCCTTCGCGGTCTGCATGCCGTAGTTGCCCACGATGTCTATGGGATATTCGCCCATCTGGCGGTATATGCGCGGGGCGTTGCCCGCGCCGATCATCACGCACTTGTATTTGGCGTCGAGCGAACGCAGCGCGTCCATGTTGTGCGGCGGTATCGGCGAGCGGTGCTGGCACAGGGTGGCGTCGAGATCCATGGCGACGACCTTCTTCGGCTTGCCCGCGATGGCGCGGGCGAGGAGCGTGGGATAGTCGCTCGTGACCCTGTCGGCGCCCTTCGCCGCGTATTCGTCCCACTCGGCCTTGGACTGGCACATCCACAGGCAGACGCTGAGGCCGGCGGCATGGGCGCGCTCCACCATCTCGCGCGTCGTATCCTTGCCCTTCGGCGCGACACTGCGGCAGCCGAGCGCCTTGGCGGCGGCGATGTGCTCCTCGGACAGCGGCGAGCCAGCGATCAAGCCCGTCGGGGCGGAGGGGACTGCGCTGCGCATGACGGCGAGCGTGTTCGTGTTGAAGCAGGTGAAGACGTAGGTGCCAGGCTCCATGATCCGCGTCGCCGTCGCGTCCAGCGCCCGGCAGTAGTCCTCCAGAGTCGCGGTCGTGTAGAAATCGCCAGGGTATGCCTTCATCTCGATTTCCACGAAGACGTCGCTTCGCCCCTTGAAGAGCGAAAGCACCTCTTCCAGCGTCGGCACGCGCTCCGAGCAGGCCTGCAGGCGGCATTCGCGGACCTGCGCGAGGGTCATCTCCTCAACCTTGCCCTTGCCGTCGGTGGTGCGCGAGACGTTGGCGTCGTGCATGATCACGAGGTGGCGGTCGCTTGTGAAGCGCACGTCCAGCTCGAAGCCGCGGATGCCTTTCTCCAGGCACATCCTGAAACCGCCTAGCGCGTTGTCGTCGTATTCGCCCCGCCCGCCCCTGTGCGCCTGCACGAGAGGCGCGGCTCCTGCGCAAAGCGCCGCCAGGCCCGCCGCGGCCATCACGAACATGCGCATGGCCGATATAGTCCGTCCGGTAAACGTGTTCATTTTGTTTCTGCTCCTTTTTCTTCTGTGTTCATTGACATTTCCGCCGCCCTAGAGGCCCAAGGCGTCGAGGCGCCCCGCCAGCTCGTCCATGAGGCCGAGCTCCAGCGCGAGGTCGAGGCCGAAGTAGCGATTGCGCATGTAGGGGACGCCGCGGAAGGTTTCGCGGAAACGCTCGCGCGTGACGCCGATCTGCTCCGGCGCCACCGGCGCGCCGGCGAGCCTCAGCCTCTCTCGGACTTCGCCGAACGGGAGTATCTGGGCGCGAATGCGCCGCGAGAGCTCCGGCCACTTGTCGCGCAGCGTGGCGAGCTGGCCTCGCAGCGCCTCGCGGTCCGGGAACTTCTTGCCGTATTCCAGCTCCGCGCGCAGGATGTGCGCGGGGCGGTCGCCGAAGACCGCCGGGAACGTGGCCTTGACGGCATCGAACGACGGCCACCAGCGCGCCACCGCGGCATCGATGTCGAGCGAAGCGATGTCACGTTCCAGCAGGAACTCCAGCGTGGCGGTGGAGGCAAGCGTGCCGATGCCGACTTTGAAGCCGTGCGAGACGGGGCGTCCGTCGAACGAAAGATCCTCCATGTCCCAGTAGTGGGATATCTGGTGCTCGGTGCCGCTCGCCGGGCGCGACGAACCCATGGCCTGCATCGCGAAGCCGCTCAGCACCAGCCCCTCGCAAAGCTTGCGCACCTCCTTCTCGTCGCGGTCCGCGCAGCCTTTCGGATTGGAGAGCGCGTCCTTCAGCGAATCCTGCACTAGCGCCCATGCGCGTGGATGTATCGCCTCGGAGCCGATGGCGTCGGCCAGCATCCAGTCGGCGCCAGCCGGTATCTTCGCCATGAGGTCGGCATAGCCGCTGGCCGTCATGCCTTCCGGCGCGGCGGCGGCGATCGCGCTATCGACGATGCAGCCGAGCGGCGCCTTGCAGGAGAGGGTCTGCTTCATGCCGTCCTTGGTGATCGCCGCGCCGTAGGCGGTGTATCCGTCCATGGAAGCCGCCGTGCCCACGACTATGTAGCGCAGCCCCAGTTCTTCCGACGAACGTTTCACCAGGTCGTTGATCGTGCCGGAGCCGACGGCGACCGGCGGCGCGGCGTCTGCGGCGATCGCGTCGCGCACTTCCTCGACTTTGTCGTAGGTGGCGTGGAAATCGGCGCCGTCGGCGCCGACCACGACCTCGCGTACTTCCAGGCCCGCCGCCGCCAGTGAGGCGGCCACGCGCCCGCCCGCGACATTCTTCGTGCGAGGGTCTTCCACTACGACCGCGCGCCGTGCGCCCGGGAAAAGCTCCTTGAACATCGCGGCGGCGGCGTCTGCCGCCCCCGGCCCTATCACGCAAGCCTTCGTATCGGTAGCGCTTGCGAGCGCTTCATCTATCTTTGCCATGTCGTTCCTTTCGTTTCCAAAGACCTATTTCCTGCCGGCCCGGCAGACATCGTCGAGCTTGCGCATCAATTCCTCCGGCAGTTTGGCGCGGAAGCGTTCGATGTCGGCGCGGAACGCGTCGAGCGCGGCGTCGCGCGTCTTCAGATGCTCCGCGAGCCGCGTCGGGTCCGCGACGATCGCGGCCCTCGTCTGCCAATATGTCTGCCAGCTGTCCGGGAGATTGACCGCCCAATGATAGGGGCGCAGGTTGTCCTTGAACTCCACGGTGATGGCGTCGATGCGGCGGAACTCGCCCTTGAGGCCGAGGAGCCGCGCAGCGGTGTCGGCGGCGTCTGGCGGCAGAGTCCATTCCACGACGGTCTCGGCCTCTCCGTCCTGGCGCGGGGTGGCGATGACGACTGCGAGCTCGACAGGGTCGAAAGACCAGGCGCACGCCTGGCCATTGACCTTGACTTCGCTTGGCGCCGCCATGCACGGGAACTTCAGGGTGTATGCGCCCTTGCGGGGCGAAATCGAGACGCGGCATCCGTCGCGGACGACGCGGGTGCGCGTGAAGCTGGTGGCGTAGTCGGCGTTGTCGCCCTCGTCCTCGTAGATTTCGCAGCTCGCCTTGTCGGCGCCCGGCGCGAAGAAGAGCGTGAGATCGTCCGTGCCCGGCTTGTCGAGGTTGTCCACTGAGTCTGGATACATGGGAATTATGGCGCCGGCCTTGACGAACCACGGATTCTCGTCGATGGCGTAGCGACGGCGGATGGTGCGGCCGCCTTCCAGCAGGTCGCCGGACGACACGTCGAACCACTTGCCCTCCGGGAACCAGACGTCGATCTCCGAATAGCCTTTGGCCTTGTCCATCGGGCGCGAGATGGTGGCGGCGAGGATGGAGTCGCCGAACATGTAGGCGTTGGTCGCGGCGTACGCGGCGTCCTCCTCCGGCCAGTCGTAGTACATCGGGCGGCAGATGGATACGCCGGTGTCGTAGGCCTCGCGCGCGGCGGTATAGATGTAGGGGGCGAGGCGGTAGCGCAGCTGCATGGCCTCGCGCAGCGCGAAGACGTGGTCTGGGTATTTCCATATGCGGCGCTCGATCGCCGCGTCTTTCGTGCAGTGGGTCTTGAAGATGGGCGTGAAGACGCCGCTCTGGAGCCAGCGCGTGAAGAGCTCGCCGTCGCGGCCGGCGTCGCCGTCGGGATGGTGGTGGCCGCCGATGTCGTGGCCCCAGTAGCCGTAGCCGACGTTGGAGGCCGTCGCGGTGAACCACGGGATCGCCTCGAGCATCTTCCAATCAACCTTGCAGTCGCCGGAGAAGCCCACCTGGTAGCGGTGCGAGCCGAGCCCTCCCCAGCGGTGGTAGATGAACGGGCGGG
This sequence comes from uncultured Verrucomicrobiota bacterium, assembly GCA_946615875.1. Taxonomy (GTDB): domain Bacteria; phylum Verrucomicrobiota; class Kiritimatiellia; order RFP12; family UBA1067; genus UBA1067. The sequence goes on from CAMOIK010000041.1 coordinate 11,929, forward strand.
AAGCGCGGCCGTCCTCGCTCCATGCGCCGCGCGAGCCGTTGAAGAAGATGTAGTTCAGCCAGAACGTGTTGGACAGCGACGGTTTGTCCTTGGACATCTTCCACTGCTGCCAGTCGAGCCACCAGAAATCCACGCCGTCCTTCTCCATGGGGCCGATGACGTCCTTGAAGTAGCAGTCGGCCCACTTCTCCTCGTCGGCGCGGAACGGCACGGCGTTGGTGCCGGTCCATCCGTAGTCGCGTGCGAACGCGGCGTAGCAGTCCTCCACGGGCTGGATGCCGCTGGCCGGGTGCAGGTTGAGCGCGACCTTGCAGCCGTTGTCGTGGAGGAAGGCGAGCGTGGCGCGCGGGTCGGGGAAGAGTCTCCTGTTCCAGGTGTAGCCAGTCCATCCCCACAGCTGGCCGAACTCGTCCTTCATGTCAGGCCTGTCGCCGATGCGCCACGTCTCGTGCCACTCCATGTCGATGACGAACACGTCTATGGGAACGCCGACTGACTTCATCTGTCCGACGAGTTCGCGCACTTCGGCGTCGGTGTAGAGCCAGTATCTGCTCCACCAGTATCCGAAAGCCCAGCGCGGGGGCAGCGGTATCTTGCCTGCGACGAGGGTGTAGTCGGCGAGGCAGCCCTTGTAGTCATGGCCGTAGGCGAAGACCGTCAGATCGCGGTAGCCGGGCGCGGCGGGTCTTTCCGCCACCCACTTGCCCCAACGGCCCTGCGCCTCCACGAAGAGCGGGGTCTTGGTGTCATCGACCGTGGCCACGCCGCGACGCGAGAGGATGCCCTTCTCCATGCGCGGGCGGATGTCGCCGAGGCAGGTGGCCCCGTCGAGGGTGCGCATCGTGCCGAGCAGGTTTTCGCGGTCCTCGGAAAGCGCGGCCACGCCGTTGACTACCAGGTTGGTGGCGTCGAACGCGCCGCCGGCCCACTCGATCGTCATGCGGGACGTCTTGACCACCACGCCCTCGCCGCGTCGCTCCCACGTGAATTTGACGGGCGGCGTCTCGCGGTTCACGAAAACGAGCGACGGACGGTCCTCGAATTTGCCGTCGGGCGACCACTCGCACCGCACCATTCTGTCAGTCAGCAGCGTAAAGCGGGCGTTGCCCGCAACCACGCGATTCCCGTCGCTCGCGCACACCGCAGCGCACGCCGCCCCCGACAGCAAAAGTGCCGCCGCCGCCAATCCTGTCTTTACAGTCATTCTTTTCCCCTTAAACATTGCCTCGTCCAACGAGCAAGGCGGACGCCGTGCGCCCTCCCACGCTCATGTTTGAATATTCTACCATAATCTCGCGCGCCATGCAACGGGTATTTCTCTGGAGTTTACCCATTTTTTGATAGTGTTGTTTGCGGAAGTAACCGCACCGGTTTAGGTGCGGTTAGTATTGCGACAG
>CAMOIK010000042.1 GCA_946615875.1 uncultured Verrucomicrobiota bacterium
GGCGACGAGTTTGCGGAGCGACTCCATGAGGACGCGCCTGCTGCCGCCGGGGAAGTCCGTCCTGCCGACCGATCCCGCGAAAAGCGTATCGCCGGAGAAAAGCACGTTCGTCCCGTCGTCCGCGCGAACCTTGAAGCAGACGCCGCCAGGCGTGTGGCCCGGGGTCTCGATCGCTTCAACGAACCCCGGCCATTCCCCGGTCACGAGCGAGGCCGGGCGTGGTATCGCTGGATATTCCGGCGGAAACTGGTTGAATGCGTGCGTCATGACCGGTGCGTCGCGCTCGTGCACGAAAACCGGCAGTCCCGGAGAGGCGCGCTCAAGCGCCGGAATGGCGCCGATGTGGTCGAAGTGCGCGTGGGTCAGCAGCACGCCGCCCAAAACGCATCCCGCCGCCCGCACGATCGAAAGTATCCGCTCCGGGTCCGCGCCAGGGTCGATAATCCACGCCTTGCCATCGACGGCCAAGACGCTGCAGTTCACCTCGAAAGACCCGACCTGTGTTGTTTCGATTGTCATGCGAGCATTATACCATATTTCCCGCCGCATGTGCGCGGAAACTTCGCCGCGCCGTCTTCCGCCGACTTGCCACGGCAAATGCCCATAGAGTGCGGGAGTCCTCGGCAAGACGAGGACCCGTTCTGCGGCGGAGGACGGTTCGTCGGCGTGTCGCGTCACCAAAGAGCGAAGCGCCGGACGGCGTTTGACGAACCGGGAGCCCATATATTCACCTGCCGCATGTCTATATATTCACATGGCACGTGTCTATATATTCACTTGGCCGGGGGGCGTCAAGGGAAACTTGGCGGCACAGACGTATTCTTGAGATACGCCTCGTAGGCGGCGCAGACTCCGGGAACGTCGTCGCTGAACGCGATCTGCCGGCCCTTGTCGAGCCACAGCACTTTGCTGCACATCTCTCGCACCTGCCCCATCGAGTGGGTGACGAGGATCGTCGTCGCGCCGCCGGAGATTATTTCGCGCATCTTCGCCTCGCTTTTGCGCCGGAACGCACCGTCGCCGACGGACAGGACTTCGTCGAGGATGAGTATCTCCGGCTTGATCAGCGACGCGATGGAGAACGCCAGACGCGACTTCATCCCGGACGACAGCTGCTTGAACGGGCGATCTTCAAAGTCGCGCAGCTCGGCGAAATCGACTATGCTGCCGTATGCGTCGTCCATGAATGCGCGCGTGTAGCCGAGCAACGCGCCTCGCAGATAGGTGTTCTCGCGCACCGTCAACTCGCCGTCAAAGCCAGACGCCAGTTCCAGCAGCGCGGCGATCTTGCCGCGCCGCACGATCTTCCCTTTCGTCGGCTCCATTATCCCGGCGACGGCTTTGAGCAGCGTGGACTTGCCTGCGCCGTTCGCGCCGATGATGCCCAGCATGTCGCCGCTCTCCAGCGAGAACGTGACATCGCGGTCCGCCCAGAACTCCACTACCTTGTAGCGGCCAGTGAGGCGGCGCATCACCCACTCTTTCAGCCCGATGTTCTTGAAGTCGCCGACCTGGTAGCGTATCGAAACGCCGCTGCACGAGAGCATCTGCTTCCTGTCAGACATAGTATAGGAACCTCGTGTTGTAGTGCTTGTACATGAACGCACCGACCGCAAGCGCGACGAGCGCGAAGCACGCCAGCGTCAGATGGGTCTCCAGATCCGGCACTGCACCGCCAAGCACGACCTCCCTGAAGTAGGCGATATGCCGATACACGGGATTGCAGGCAAACACCATCTGCGCCTTCGGCGACATCCCGTCCACGGAGTAGAAGATGGCCGAGCCGTACATCAGCAGCTGCGTCGCCACGCCCCATATGTAGTCCATGTCGCGGAAAAACACGTATAGCGCGGAAAGCACCAGCCCTATGCCGATGTTGAACACCAGCATCGTGGCGACGGGGTAGGCCAGCATGACGAAACGCCACGTGAAGGTTACGTCGTCCAGCCAGCAGAAAAAGAGGAACACCAGCATCGTGAGAAGGAAGTTGATGAGCGTCTGCACGCTACCGGAAAGAAGGAACAGGTATTTGGGCACGTTCACTTTGGAAAAAATGGCGGCGTTGCCGAAGAGGCTGCGCATCCCCAGGCCCGACGACTCGGAGAACCAGCAGAAGATCACGTTGCCGCAGAATATGTAGGTGGTGAAGTGGTCTATGTTGCGCCCGAAGAACTGCCCGAAGACGAGTTTCATCACGAGCAGGGTCAGCAATGGCATCAGCATGCTCCATCCCATGCCGAGCACAGTGCGCTTGTATTTCTTCTTGAAGTCGCGCTTCACAAGTTCCTCAAAGAGGAATCTGTATCTGGAAAGTGTCTCTGTCACGCCCCTTATTATACCAAATTTTCAGGCTCGCGGGGCGAAACGCCGTTCGCCGCGAACGGCTGCGGCGGCGGTCGGCGCGCCGCCCTCTCGGCCGCCGGAGGAATGCCGAGACGCGCGCGGTATTTCGCCACGGTGCGGCGCGCCACCCGGAATCCCTCGGACGCAAGCAGCGCGGCAAGCCGTTCGTCGGAAAGCGGTCGCGCCGCGTCCTCGTCTTCCACGAGTTCCGCCAACCTCCGCTCGACGCTCGCCGTGGCGACCTCGCCGCCTTCGCCGGTCGCTATGCCGGCGATGAAGAATGCGCGCAGCTCCACCGTCCCGAACGGCGTGGACGCATACTTCCCGTTGACGGTGCGCGACACGGTGGAATGGTGGACGCCCACCCGGGACGCGATCTCGCTCATCGTCAGCGGCTTCAACGCCTGCATCCCGCGCTCGAAATATTCGTGCTGGGCGTCGAATATCGCCTGTGCGATGGAGCGTATCGTGTCGTAGCGGTGCGCGATCGCCTCGCGCAGTTCCTCGATCGCCGCGACCTTGGCGCGGATGTACGAGCGCACTTCGTCGCTCGTCTCCGGCGAAGAAAGCATCTTGAGATAACGGCGGGATACGCGGATCTCCGGCAGGTCGCGCTCGTCCACCTTCGCCACCCATCTGTCTCCTTCGCGCACCGCGTGGATCTCCGGGCGAATATACGCCTCCGTCGCCGTCGCGCTCGCGTAGGCGCGCCCTGGATGCGGCTCGAGCGTCTTCAGGAGCTTGAGGCAGTCTTCGATGCGCTCGTCGCTCATGCCCGTAGCCGACTCTATGGCGGCGTAATCCCGCCGCGCCAGATCGCCGAGATGATGGCGTATCAGTTCTTCCACGTCGGCGCGGTATGGGGAATCGCCAAGCCGGTCGAGCTGCGCCAGCAGACATTCCTCCAGCGTGGTCGTCCCGCAACCTGGCGGATCGAGCGTCGCTATTGCTCTGAGGATGCGCCGCAACCGCCCTTCTGTCGCGCCAGTCACCATCATCAGGTCGGCGATGGAGCCGACGAACCGACCGTCCTCGTCCAGACTGCCCACAAGCGTCTCGGCTATCTGGCGGTCTCCTGGCGAGAGGTCTGCCAAGCCGAGCTGGCCTCGCAGATGTTCCTCCAGAGTCTCGGCGCGCGTCTGGCTGTCGAAGAAATGCTCGCGCCGCTCCAGCGCGTCCGCATCTGCGGAGAAATACGACTGCACGAAATCGTCGCCGTCGTCCGGCCAGTCGCTGGCGTCGCCGGTCTCCACCGCTTCGCCGGCGCGCTCCACCTCGCTTGTCGTGTGCGGCGAGATGGTTTGCTCCACGTCATCCGCCACCGGGTTGCCGGCCAGTTCGCGGTATATTTCCTCGCGCAGGCCGCCAATGTCCTGCGCGAGCAGTTTCAGGCCAAGGCGCATCCTGGGCGCAATGGTCTGGCGTTGTTTCAGGCTTTGTCTGCCCGACAGTCCTACGGTTGGACGGCTCACGTTCCCACCACGCGACGAACTGATGGCTGCGGCGGACGCGCCACCGGCGGTCGAGGCGTCAAGCTACCTTGGCGCAAACGGGACGAGGAACGCTTCACGGAAATCATAACCGTCGAGGAAGGACTCCTTCGTATCGCCCTCGGAGCGGGATATGCGACCGAACTCCGCGAGATTGAACATCATCTCGCCGATGTCCTCGCAACGCTTAACGCCCCACTCTTCGAGGACGCAGTACGCGAGCGGCCCGAATTCGTCGAGCGCTGTCTCGCGGAACTCTTCGATAATGTCGGCCGCTGTTACGTTCTTTCCTTTCTCTGCGAGGTAGGAGAACGCATCCATCAGCAGCACGTAGGCGCGAGCGGCATAGCGGCTGTCCTTCGCCACGATGTCCTCGAACCTGTCAGTATCGTAGTCAAGCATGAAGACCGACAGCGGCGGCTGGCGATTGACCGGTGCGACCGCCCGCAACGCGAGTCTGCCGCAAAGCCATCAACCGCCACCGCCGACCTGTTTTACCAGCGGGTCTCGCGGCGGGGGCCGCGATCACGCCCGTAGCCGCGGTCGCGGCCATAGCCGCCACGTCCGCCGCGCTCTTCACGGGGTTTGGGCTGGGACTCGTTCGCGCGGACCGTGCGTCCGTCGATTTCGTGACCGTTGATGGCGTCGATTGCTGCCTGCGCCTGGGCGGCGTCGGGCATCGTCACGAAGCCGAAACCCTTGCTGCGGCCGGTCATGCGATCGGTCACAACGCGAACGGCGGTAACTTCGCCATAAGCCGCGAACGCCGCCTTAAGTCCCTCGTCGGTGGTCGCGTACGCGAGGTTACCAACATAGATTTCCATCTTATTTTTCCTTACTGTGATTAGTGTATGGCCCGAAAGACACACGCCTTCCATGACCTGACGAGGCATATTTTATCACTTTTGGACGGCGCTCGTCAATGGCAAACTTTGAGAATGTGAGTTTTCGGGCGGAGCATCCTGCGCATTGCCGTCCTTCTCCCGCCCTGCGGCAACGCTCTCTGGGCGTCACTTGAAACGACACTCCAAAATACCGTCGAAGAAGCGACTCTGGAACTGTATGTCGATGCGGATCGCCTGGGCGACGACGCTATGCGCGAAATCAACCGAACAGAACCAATCCTTTTGTCAGGACCTTGGCTCTCAATGCGTTGCCACGGCGCGACTTTTGAATTGCGCCACGAGACGGACCAGGCTTCGGGGAATCGGCATTCGCTCTGCCATGCAAAACAGATTTCGTGTTTTCATTGTTCTCTTTTTATTGTTATGCTTCTCGCTTTCAGACAAGATGAGCACATCGTCCAAGCGTCGCCTCCGCCCTTTCCAAAACGGCAAGGACTTCGGCAACGGAGCGAACGGAGTTGAAACTGGCTCTGAGCGCGGCAGCGCCAGGCATGCCCGAGAAATAGCGGAAGAGGTGCGTGCGCACTTTCAGTGCGACAAAGGAGTCAAGCGACGGGATGCGCACGTCCGGCAACGCCTTCCGCAAATGTGCGTGGTATCTGACGAGAAAATCTAGGTGGCGACGGAAAAGGGAGACGGGATCGTGCGCCACGCCATAGTCGCGCCCGCCGGAAAGCGAGGCGCGGATGGCCGCGAATACGCCTGGCCGCGCCAGGGCGGCGCGCCCGACCATCAAACCAGCGACGCCTGTCGCGGCCATCTCTAACGCAGATTTGGCATCGACCACCCCGCCATTCCCGACAACAGGGATGGGAGAGCGTCGGACGGCATCGGCCAGGACGTCGAGGCAGGCCAGCCCTCCATGCATCTGCGACGTGAAACGCGCGTGGATTGTCACGACGGCTGCGCCTGCGGCAACGGCGGCATCCACGAGCTCGAAAATCGAGACCGAGGATGGGTCAGGGCCCAGCCTCGTCTTCAGCGTGACCGGCAGCGACGTGTTTTCGCGCATCGCCTTCAGCAGACGGAAAACCTTCTCCGGCGACTTGACAAGCTGTGCACCGGCGCCCGAGCGCGTCACCTTGGACATCGGACATCCGGCATTGAGATTCAGTTCGCTGAAGCGCGGAGAAAGCCGGTCGATTTCGCGGGCGGCGAAAGCAATCTCGTCCTCTTTCGCGCCAAAAATCTGGCAGGCGGGCGGAGGCTCCGACGGGAGTTTCTCCAACAGCGTTCGCGTTGGATTGTGGGAGTGTGCGAGCGCGGCGGCGCTGACCATCTCCGTAACGGCGGCATCCGCGCCCCCGGCGAGCGCCATCATGCGAAACGGTGAGTCTGTGAAGCCCGCGAGCGGCGCGAGGATCAGGCGCGGCGGCGTCACCGTCGCTTCAACGCGAGTCTCTGCATGACGCCTTTCAGCGACTTCCACATTTCCCCCTTTATCTTCTGGACGGCAGGCGTGACTTCTGCAAAGCGCAGAAAGTAGTTCGGCGAATATGTAACGAGCGCCTCTTCCCCTTCGTTTCCAGAAATCCACATGCCGGGCCCGGCGCGAAGGCCCGGAAACCACTTCTTGAGAGCGCGGTCACCCAAGACGACATATATCTGCGCCTTGGGCCGCGGCGGATCTGCCACGACGGGCGCGGTGTCCGGAGTGTGGAGCATCGCACTTGTAATTTTCGCGATCATATCCGCCCCAGCGCCGGTCAACGGGCGATCGTGCAGAAACACGAAATCAAAGAAACCGTCAGCAGACAGAGCCGGCTTGTCCGGAACGGATGCGACTGGGCGCGCCGCCGTCGCCGGCGGCGCGGAAGGCGCAGGTTGCGGTGCAAACTCTGGCGGCGGCGCAGGCGGCGCGACGACGGCGGTCTTCCGCCGCTCCGGCGGCGCCAGCAGAGAGCGGTCGATCTCGATAGACCTGACGCCGAGCTCGCGTTCAAGCGCAAGCTCGGCCTCAAGTCCTTCCAGTATGTAATCTAGCGCCGTCACGCCTCTGCCGGCTTGTTTCTGAAACCGTATGGGTTCTGACTCTGCCAGCGCCAACCATCCTCGCACATCTCCTCGATGCCGCGCTCGGCCTTCCAGCCGAGTTCCTTCGCGGCGAGCGAAGGATCGGCCCAGCACTCCGCGATGTCGCCCGGACGGCGCGGGCATATCTTGTATGGGACGGGACGACCGGAAGCCTTCTCGAACGCCTTGACAATCTGCAGAACGCTGTAGCCGTGGCCTGTGCCTAGATTGTAGATCTTCAGACCGAGCTTCGGGTTCGCCTCCAGCTTCTCAATCGCCTTGAGATGTCCGATGGCCAGATCGACCACGTGAATATAGTCTCGCACGCCGGTGCCATCGACCGTCGGATAGTCGTTGCCGAAGACGTTCAGTTCGGGGAGCCTCCCCACTGCTACCTGCGCCACATACGGCAGCAGGTTGTTGGGGATGCCCGCCGGATCCTCTCCTATCCTGCCGGACTTGTGCGCACCGATCGGATTGAAGTAGCGCAGGAGTATGACGTTCCATTCCGGGTCCGCCTTCTGCACATCCTTGAACACCTGCTCCATCATCAGTTTCGTCCAGCCGTAGGCATTGGTACAGCCAGGCGTGGGGAAGTCCTCGCGAATCGGCACGGACGCCGGATCGCCATAGACCGTGGCGGACGACGAGAATACGATGTTCTTGCAACCGTGCTCCGAAAGGCATTTGAGCAGCGTGAACGTTCCGCCGAGATTGTTCGCGTAATACTTGAGTGGAATGCGCGTGGACTCGCCGACCGCTTTGAGCGCCGCAAAGTGTATCGTCGCGTGGAACGGGCCTTCGGTGTCAAGGACTTTGTTGAGCGCGGCTTCGTCGCGGATGTCAACTTTATAGAACACCGGCTTGCGTCCGGTTATTTCCGCCACGCGATCCAGCGAAATCTCGCACGAATTGCAGAGGTTGTCCACGATCACGACGTCGTGACCGGCGTTGAGAAGTTCGACCACCGTGTGGCTGCCGATGAAACCGGCGCCGCCTGTTACCAGTATCTTCATGTTTCTCCTTATTGAGGGGTTGAAAACGCAAAGGGTCCAAATGGGTTGAAAGAGTGAACTCCGCCTAGACGTAAATCACGATAGCTAAATTGCCATCCACCAACTGCCAACTATCATCGACCAACTAGCACTTGTGCACATCGAGCTGTGGGAACGGGATGACGACACCGTTGCGGTCGAATGCATCCTTGACGGCCTTGAGCGTCGCGGCGTGGACGTTCCAGTAGTCTGCTGCGGCGCACCACGGGCGGATGCACAGCGTAACGGCGCTGTCGCCGAAAAGCATCGGTTCGATGCGCGGCGGAGGCTCCGGCAGCACGCCTTCGACCGACATGACGGCATCGCGCGCAATCTGCGACGCCCTGGAAATGTCTTCGCCGTATGCGATGCCGACCTGCAGATCGACGCGCCTCCGGCCCAGAGCCGAATAGTTCGTGATAGGGCTACCCCATGCGCTCTTGTTCGGCACGACGATCTTCTTGTTGTCGGCGGTGGCGAGCACGGTCGCCATGATATTCACTTCCAGCACCGTGCCGGAAAGCCCGGCCAGCTCGACGAAATCGCCCGCCTTGAATGGTTCGTTGAGCGCGATCATCATGCCGGACGCGAAGTTGCCCAGCGACTCCTGGAACGCGAAACCGAGTATGAAACCGGTGACACCAAGGCCGGCGATCAACGGCGCGACATTCACACCGAGACGGGCCAGGACCATGACGATCAGCAGTGCCCAGCAACCCTTCGACACGACGGCCGACGCAAAATCGGAAATCAGCGTCCTCTTCTTTCCGTTGCGCGAAAACGCCTTGGCGGCCGCGGCGGAAAGCAGCCTGATGACATACTTGCCCACGACCAGCATGAGCAACGCGATTAGCGCGTCCATTGCGAAATCGACGCCCTTCTCGGAAAACCACGCCACGACGGCATCGACCGCCGCCCGACCTTCGTCCACGTGGCTGGAGAACTCAGACGCCACCTTGCCGGACACGCTCGACACGACCGACGCCACTTCGTTTGTTTCAGGCATATTCATTCTTTCCTTTTCTAAGCTTTTCTCACCATGCGATGGCGCCGAGGGCATCGATGATCATGCGACTCGCGTTCTGGTCGCGCTCCTGCGCGCTGGCCGAGCCTACGACCACGACGATGGCGCGCTTGCCGGAACGCGTTCCCGTGACGACCACCGACGAACCGCCGGCGTCAATGTAACCAGTCTTGAGTCCATCGACCTCGGGCACCTTGACATCGCGGCGCCAGCCGCGATAGTCCTTGTTGAGTAGATTGTTGTGGTTGGAGATAGGGACGGCCACACCCTTCGACCCCGTCACGGTGGCGAATGGAAGCTTCGTGTATTCCAGTATATTCGGCTGTTCTTTGACGATAGCGACGCCCAGTTTCGCGAGATCGGCGGCGCTGGAGCGATCGAAACCGCGCTTCGACCCCCTTGGCGGAGGCAAACCGTTGGGAGACGCAAAAGTCGTGTCGTCCATGCCCAACCGCCTCGCCTCGTCGTTCATCATGCCTACGAAGACTTCAACGCTGCCGCCAATGCACTCGGCTATTGCCACTGCGATGTCGTTGGCACTCTTGAGCATCAGAGACTTCAGCGCCTCGTCTATCGACATCGACTCTCCCGGCAGGAGGCCGATGCGCGACGGCTCCTCCCTGGCGGAACGCTTCGACTGCACAATCCGGTCGTCCGGCGAGAGTTTGCCTTCGGCGACGGCTTTCAGCAGCAGACGCGCCGTCATAAGCTTTGTGCACGAGGCCGGATAGCACTCACGATCCGCCGAGTCCGAGAAAAGGACTCTGCCGTTGGAAGCATCGACCGCTATCGCGCCTACATACGGCGAGCGGCGATGCTCCATCTGTATCGCCGCAGCGCCACAGTGAACGGCGAGCGCGGCGGCGACAAGCGCCAGCAGGGAATAGCGCATCGCCCTCATTTGACGAAAGCCCGCGTTGCCTTGACAAGCGTCTTCCACATCGCGGCGGGCGAATCGGCGGCCAGCATGGCGTCGAAGGCGTCGCCCTTTCTGAAGGAGTGGGCGAGGTCGGCCAGGAGGCGCAGGTAGAACGCGGAGACCGCGACCGGTATGGCGGAGAGGATGACTATGTTCACCTTGTTTTCGCCGTCCCAGTCGATGCCTTCGCGGCTCACGCCCACGGAGAAGGTGAGCCCGCCGCCCTCCACACCCCTGACGTGAGGGAACGCGATGCGGCTGCCCTCCATCGCTGTCGTCAAAATTGCCTCGCGCCCCATGGCCGCGGCGGTAAGCGCCTCGGCGTTCGACACGAAGCGCCCAGACTGCATGAGGCCTGCGAGTTCGGCGATGGCGTCCTGCGGCGTGGCGGCCTTCATGTCCGGGCACATCAGGCATTCGGCGCTGAAGCGCGAAACGCCCGTGCGCACGTCGTCTCGGTCTGGCTTCTCCGTAATGTTGCGCACGCCCTCGGCGTCGGTAGAGAAGAGAATTCTGCCACAGCTCGAACAGGTCACGAGATGCTGTGCGAGGCGCACTTGCTGCGCTTGCGCGATCGGCACCTGCATTCCGCACACGGCGCAGTTGCCGTCGGTCATGGCAGACATGACGATGAGGCTTCTCTTGTAGAGGCGCTCGTATATTCCCGCCACCTGCGGCGAAAGTTTCCCCTTGAGATCGTCGATCTGGTCGTTCAAAGCATCCAGCTGGCTCCCGTCGCCTGTCTTGTGGTGCTCTTCGCGGATGAGCACCAGCTCCTGGAGCTGGCGCAGGATGTTAATCTGCGTTTTCATCGGTTGTCTCTTCTTCCTCTTGCGTATAACTGCGTATCTTGTCCAATGTTTCTGCGGAAAGGATGTGCTCCATCAGGCAGGCGTCCTTGTCGGCGGTCTTGCCGCTCACGCCGAGTTTGACGAGGAACCTTCGAAGCAGGGTGTGGCGGTTGAGGACCGAGTCCGCCGCCTTGCGGCCTTTTGGGGTCAGCTCGATCGGGCCGTATGGCTCCTGCGTGACGAGCCCCATCTTTTTGAGCTCGTGAATCGCCTTAACGACACTCGGCATCTTGACGTTGATATGCCTTGCGACGTCGCGCACGCAAGCGCTCCGGCCTTCCTTTATTATTATGTAGATGGCTTCGAGGTAGTCCTCGAGGCTCTGCGTCATCTGGTCTTTTTCAAGCCGTCTCATTTGGATGTGTGATGCTTGGTGGTGGCTTGCCGCCCGGCGAAGGTGGCCTTCGGGGCCGTGCGCGGCTACTTGCCGAACGGGCTGGTCTTCTTCATGAGATGCGCAAACTTCACGGCCTCCATCGAATCGTCTATGGAAAGCGGGAACGGCGCGGCGGTGCGGACGGTCTCATATATCGCCCGCCACATCGCGCTCAGCCCCCACGGCGTGCCGCGGTCCAGCGAAACGGGTATGCGCACACACGGCACCTCCTCGTGCATATCGACAATGTCCGGAGTGCGAACGCTCGAACGGCGACGCGCGAACTTGAATTCGGGGTCCACTACCACGAGCTCGCCGGTCGTCTGCCCGGCATTCACGCGGAACACGCCGCGCTCGGCCCTCAGTTCGATGGAAGGCGCGCGGTTTTCTGGGAGCACTCCGCCGTTGAACTCGATCTCCGCCGATATGTGCGAACGTGTCTTAAGGCAGACGTGCGCGAAATCCTCGGCATCGCCCAGAGAGGCGACGCGCTTCAGTTCGCTCCACATTTGTACCGGAGGGCTGGGCAGGAGTTTGAGCGCCTGGAGAACGAGGTCGGTCATCGCATAGTAGGCTGCGCCGCCGCCCAGCCGCTTCACGGTCTGCCAGTCGTCACGCCGGATGAAGTCCTCCTGGCGTATCCGTATCTGGTATATGTCGCCGAGGCGCGGGTCGCCCATCATCTTGCGGGACAGCATAAAGTCAGGCGCGAAGTATCCCCGCTGCGCCACGAGCAGGCGGTTTCGCGCCTTCTGCGCCGCGCCCCGCAGAAGCTGCGTCTCGTCTGGCGAAAGGGCCAGCGGCGCCTCGACCAGAGTCCAGAACCCGTGCTCCAGACTGGCCATCGAATGCTCCACATGGTCTTGTGAACCGGTCATTATGACGACCAGGTCGATATCCGGCTCGTCCAGCATGTCCCTGAACTGGCGAAACATCTTGCAATCCGGGAAATCGACTTCTATCCTGTCACGCCGTTCCTTGGCAAGGTCGCATGCGGCGACGATCTTGAAGAGCGACGGGTGCGCCTTGAACAGGGGATAGTGCTCGAAGAAGAGCGTTCGCCCCAGGCCAAGCAGCGCGACCCGTATTGGTGGTCTGTGGTATTCCGAGCTCATTTCTTCACTATCTCCGTTATTACCGAAAGGAATTGCGCGACATCGGTGAACTTGCGGTAAACGCTCGCAAAACGGATATACGCGACTTCATCGATGCGGTGGAGTCCGTCCATGACCAGTTCGGCGATCCTGTCGCTCGAAACCTCGCCGGGATCGAGCGCATTCACCACGCCGTCTATCATGGTTCGGATCTGTTCGTCGCTTATCGGACGCTTGCCGCAGGCGCGGCGTATAGCGATATCCAGCTTCTGCCGGTCAAACGCCTGGCGGACGCCGCTGCGTTTGATGACCGTGATTTCGTCTCGGTCAATTTCCTCGTAAGTGGTGAACCTGTTGCCGCAGCCCAAACATTCGCGCCGGCGGCGTATGGCGGCGCCTTCGCGGACAGTGCGCGAATCCAGCACCTTGTCGCTGGACTGACCGCACCTGGGGCATTTCATCGTGCCCACTCCTTGTCGGTCTGTTTGCCGGCCGGACACATTGTGCAGTGGCGGCAATCGAGATTTACGGGAAGCGGAGCTGGCGCACCGTGGCGCCTGGCGTTCCATTCGCCTATGCGATTGATGGCGGCGAGGAGCAGCCCCAGCGTGATGAAGCCACCGGCCGGCAGGATCGCCAGCGTGACCGGGCCAGGGTTGATGTCCTTCACGGCGATATCGCCCCACACGGTTATCGAACCGGCGCCCACCACCTCGCGAACGGTCGCGACGAGCGAGAGCGCGAGCATGAACCCTATGCCGGAGCCTATGCCGTCCGCTATTGAATCCAGCACTCCGTTGCGGCTCGCGAACGCTTCGGCGCGGCCGAGGATGATGCAGTTCACCACGATCAAAGGAATGAATATTCCAAGGCTTTCGGAAAGAGACGGCAAATACGCCTGCATCAACAAGTCGATAGCCGTGACAAACGTCGCTATTATGACGATATAACACGGGATGTGGACTGCGCCGGGTATCGCCTTGCGGAGAGCGGAGACCAGCGCGTTGGAGCATACGAGCACGAATGTCGCCGCCAATCCCATGCCGATTGCATTCTCCAGGCTGGTCGTGACAGCGAGCGTTGGGCACAGGCCGAGGACCAGCCTGAATATGGGATTGTTGCGCAGCACTCCGTCCAGCAAAATATACACTCTCTTCATGACAACGCGAATTATACTATTTTTCCGGCGTAACCGCAAGGGGGCAAGGCGTTTTTTTTGCAACTG
>CAMOIK010000043.1 GCA_946615875.1 uncultured Verrucomicrobiota bacterium
GGACAGGCGGCACGCGCAAGTTTTCGCAAAAGCCCGGCCACAGGGCAGAGAAAATGTGCTATAATATTCGTTCACGGGGTGCTTTGCGGGCATGGTGTCCGCAATGCTGAGAAAATACCCGCAGAACCTGAACCGGGTAATGCCGGCGTAGGAAAAAAGGAAAAAGAAGATGAACGAGAAACCCTCCGTAATGGAAGAGGTGATTTCCGGCGCGATAGTGCGCCGGTATTTCGAGAAGCTGGAAGACCATCTGGCGGTGGACGTGGCCATCGTCGGCGCAGGTCCGAGCGGACTCGTCGCGGCGCGCGACCTGGCGAAAGCCGGGCTGAAGGTGGCCGTGTACGAATCCAAGCTCGCGCCCGGCGGCGGCACGTGGGGCGGCGGGATGCTGTTCAACGAAGTGACCGTCCAGGACGACGCGGCGGAGATACTGCACGAGTTCGGCATCTCCACGCGCCCCTGCGGAGGCGGCTACCACACTGTCGATTCCGTGGAAATGGCATCGGGGCTGATCTTCGGCGCCAGACGCGCAGGCGCGGTGATATTCAACACCGTCAAGGTCGAGGACATCGTGATGCACGACGGCGTGGTCTCCGGCGTCGTGATCAACTGGAACCCGGTCGCCAGGCTGGAGATGCACGTGGATCCAATCGTCGTCACGTCGCGCGCGCTCATCGACGGCACGGGCCACCCCAGCGAAATCATCAACAAGGCGGTGAACAAAGCCGGAGTGAAGATCGACTCGCCGACGGGCGGCATCCTTGGCGAAAAGCCCATGTGGATGGCGGACGGCGAACGCACCACGGTCGCAAACACCAAGCGCCTGTATCCGGGACTGTATGCGTCCGGCATGGCCGCCAACAACGTGCAGGGCGGCTTCCGCATGGGGCCGATCTTCGGCGGGATGCTGAAGTCCGGCCGCAAGATAGCGCAGATCGTCCTGCAAGACCTCCAGGGCTGAGAAAAAAGATGACCGACTTCGGCTTCTACCTGGTGATGACGAACCCGGTCGTCGGCTACGCGGAGTGCGCACGCGCCGCGGTCCGCGCCGGCGTCGGCATCGTCCAGCTTAGGATGAAGCATTCGAAGCGCGAGGAAATCGCGGCCGTGGCGCGCGAAGTGCGCGCGGCCACGGCCGGCACCGGCACGCTGTTCATCGTCAACGACGACCCGTCCATAGCCGAAGAGGTGGGCGCCGACGGCGTCCACGTGGGGCAGGGCGACATGAGCGTGGGGGAAGTCAGACGCCGCTTCCCCTCTCTTCGCATCGTCGGCCTATCCACCCATTCGCCGGAACAGGCGGAAGCGGCGATCGCCCTGCGCCCCGACTACATAGGCGTCGGCCCGGTATGGGCGACGCCGACGAAAGACATCCCCGATCCCACGCTCGGGCTGGACACCATGGCGCGGATGATACGCTCCGTCCCCTTCCCGGCGGTCGCGATAGGCGGCATAACGGATGGGAAGCGCGCGCGGGCGGTGGTCGAGGCCGGAGCGGGCAACTTCGCCGTTGTGCGCGCCGTCTGCGCCTCGCCGGACCCGTATTCGGCGATGGTGCGCATCATGGACGCCGCCTGGCCCGGACGGGAGCGGCACGGCTGACGGCAGACAACACGCAATGCGCGGCAAAGCATGAAGACCATCGAGAAATACGTGTTCAAGTCGTTCCTGTCAAGCTTCGTCTTGGCATTCCTCGTGCTCAGCTTCGTGCTCACCATAGGATTGATGGTGCAGATCGTCTCCTTCATCCTGGACGGCGTGAGCGCGGCGCTCGTCTGCGAGTTCGCGGCCGTCAGCTTCCCGGAGACGATGCAATGGACGATCCCCCTGGCGCTGCTCGTCTCCAGCGTGCTGGTCTTCTCCAGGCTGTCCGCCGACAGCGAAATCGCGGCTATGCGCGCATGCGGCGTCAACCTCCTGACGGTGATGAAATGGCCAGTGGCGTTCGCGCTCGCCTGCTCGCTGCTGGGCGCGTGGGTGAACAACGAAATCGTGCCGCGCGGCCACGAGGTGCGAAGAAGCCTGAAGTCGCGCGTCAGCGTCGATACAGGGCTGGAACTGCTCGAGCCTGGCCTGTGGATAGAAGACTTCCCCAAGGTCAAGCTCTACTTCGGCGCCAAGGAGGGCAACTGGCTTTACGACCTGGTCGTGATGGACTACTCCGACTCCCGCGTCGATCGCATGATACGCGCATCCAAGGCGCTCGTCGAGAGCGTCGGCCGCGACATCCACCTCGATCTCTACGGCGTCACGATGGACCCAATCGACGCCGACCACCCAGGCATGGCCAGGGCGGCGCGCTACCAGCACACGCTGAAGGACGCGCTCGAGGACTCCAAGTACGCCAAGAAGGGAAAAGACCTGCGGTTCTTCGAGTTGGTGCGCAAGATATCGACGATGCACAAGCTGAACGAACGCGCCGCCGCGTCGGCCGACGCCGACGCCGAAACCACGCGGGAAGATGCGCGCAAGATGAAGCGGAACATGAAGAGGGCGAGGTCCAAGCTCAAGGTCGAGCTGTCCAAGCGTTTCGTGTTCGCGTCCGCCGCCATCTGTTTCGTGCTGATAGGCATCCCGCTCGGCATCCGCTCGCAGCGCCGCGAGAGCTCCATCGGCATGGCGATCTCGCTCGCCGTCGCGCTCGGCTACTACATGCTCGTCATCCTAATGATAAGTCTGCAAAAGACGTATCAGATACATCCGGAGATACTCATCTGGACGCCTGTGGCCGTCTCGCTGTGCCTCGCGGCGCGCTTCATCGCAAAGAACAGATAGCCGTCCCGCCCCACTTCCCGCCCTCCCGCCCTTCACACACACTCCCCTTTCCAAACCATCCCACCATTCTCAAACCTCGAAAGGAGCATCATGGCAAAGATACATCCAACGGCAATAGTCGAAGACGGCGCGGTCCTCGGCGAGGACGTGAGCGTCGCGGCGTACGCCCACGTCGGCCCGTTCGCCAGGATCGGCAGCGGCACCGCCATCGGACAGGGCGCGATCATAGACGGCCACACGACGATCGGCGAGAAGTGCCAGATATTCCCGTATGCGCTCATCGGCATGAAGACGCAAGACCTGAAATACCAGGAGGGGTCGATCAGCCACGTGGCGATAGGCGACCGCACGGTCATCCGGGAATTCGCAACCGTCCACCTCGGCACTAAGGACGGCGAAAAGACGATCATCGGCAGCGACTGCCTCTTCATGGCATACTGCCATGCCGCGCACGGCGTCATTCTCGGCGACCACGTGATCTGCTCGAACGGCGTGCAACTCGCCGGCGACGTCCACCTCCAGGACTACGCGATAGTGGGGGGATGCTGCGCCGCCCACCAGTTCGTGACCGTCGGCCAGCACTCCATGACGGGCGGCA
The DNA here is from genome assembly GCA_946615875.1 of uncultured Verrucomicrobiota bacterium. GTDB lineage: Bacteria > Verrucomicrobiota > Kiritimatiellia > RFP12 > UBA1067 > UBA1067. Next base: position 3,374 of record CAMOIK010000043.1, read on the forward strand.
TGGTGAAGATCCGCCAGGACTCGCCGCCCTATATGCTCATCGACGAGGAGGCCGGCGACCAGAAGGTGATAGGCGTCAACATAGTCGGCCTCACGCGGCGCGGCTTCAAGAAGGAAGTCATCCAGGCCTTGAAGGAGGCGCACCGCTTCATCTACCGCAGCGGCCTCAACCGCACACAGGCGCTCGACCGCGTTGAGCACGACATAGAACAGTTCCCCGAAGTCGTCAGCCTCATAGACTTCTATCGCCACTCCACCCGCGGGGTTTGCTGAGGATGACGGCGACTTTCGACTCCCGGGAAATCAAGCCCGGCATGACGTTCGTCGCGCTCAAGGGCGAAAAAGCGGACGGACGCGATTTCATCCCGCAGGCGCTGGCGAACGGCGCGGCCAGGATCATCGACGGCTACGACGAACTGGACCGCGCCGCCAAGGAGAGGCGCGCCGCCCTCCGCGCCACCGTCATAGGCGTCACGGGCTCCGCCGGCAAGACCACCACCAAGGAGCTCCTGAAGGCGTTCTTCTCCCGCCTTGGCAAGACTCACGCCACGCAGGGCAACTTCAACAACCACATCGGTCTGCCGCTCACCATCCTCAACTGCCCGGACGACGCGGACTTCCTTGTCCTGGAGATGGGCTCCAACCACCCCGGCGAGATCGCCCACCTGTGCGAAATCGCGCGCCCCGACGTGGGCGTCGTGACGAACGTGGGGACGGCGCACATCGAGTTCTTCGGCTCTCGCGAAGGCATCGCCCGCGAAAAAGGGACGCTCCTCGGCGCGGCCAGGAAGTTCGGCCTGGTCTCGCGCGAATGCTTCGGGCTTGACCTCATGCCGAAAGAACGGCGCATCGAGGTGAATCCCCGCGACGAGGAAATAGCCGCCGCCGTGGCGGCTGTCCTGCCCGGCGACCACAATCTCTCAAACGCCTCGCTCGCTTTCGCCGCCGCGCGGAGATTCGGGCTTGACGCCGCCGGGGCGGCAGAAGCCCTCGAAGGCTTTGCCCTGCCGGGCGCAAGGTGGCGCAGATCGTCGCTCGGCGGAGTGACGTGCATCGACGACTCGTACAACGCAAACCCGGATTCCATGATCGCAGCGCTGAATGCGTTTGCCCGCGAGCCTTGCGATGGTCGGCGAATCGCCTGTCTCGGCGATATGCTGGAACTCGGCCCGGAATCCGGTGAATACCACGCGGCGGTGTTCCGCCACGCGAAATCGCTGGGACTCTTTACGGTCGCCGTTGGGCCGCTGTCGTCCTCATGCCCGTCCGACCGCCGTTTCCCGGACGCGGAAGCGCTCAAACGCGCCATCCGCGAACTTGCCCGCCCTGGAGACGTCATCCTGCTGAAGGCGTCGCACGGCATGAACCTGTCCAAGGTCGCGGAGCCGTGAGGGAAAGGCTCGGGTCGAGATTCGGCTTCCTGATGCTGGCGGCTGGATGCGCCGTCGGCCTCGGCAACGTGTGGCGTTTCCCGTTTGTCGTGGGGCAGAACGGCGGAGCCGCTTTCGTCGCGGTCTATCTGGCGTTCCTCGCCATACTGGGCTTCCCGCTGCTCGTGGCGGAGCTGGCCGTCGGACGCGGCGCAAAGGCGGGGATATCAGCCGCGCTGCCGAAACTCGCCAGGCGCGGCAGCGGCTTCTGGCGAGTGGCGGCGCGCGTGATCTTCGCAGGCAACTTCGTGCTGATGATCTACTACACCGACGTCGCTGGCTGGCTGGTCCGCTACGCCTGCGACTACCTCGGAGGCGGCGTGGCCGCAGGCGACGGCGGCTTCGCGGCGCGTTTCGCGGCAGTCAGGGCGGATGGCACGGGGTGCGCGGCCTACATGGCCGGCGTGGTGGCGGCCTCCACGCTCGTCTGCCTGATTGGCGTAGTGAAAGGCGTCGAGCGCGTAACCAAGTTCCTGATGGTCTCGCTCCTCGCGTTGCTGGGCATACTGGCGGCGAAGGCGCTATCGCTGCCCGGCGCCGCCGAGGGCGTGAGGTTCTATCTCCAGCCGGACTGGGCCAAGTTCATGGAGCATCCGTGGCGGGCGACAATGGCGGCGATGGGGCAGGCCTTCTTCACGCTTTCCCTGGGCGTCGGATGCATGACTATCTTCGGCAGCTATATCGAACGGCGCCATTCGCTCGTCAAAGAGGCGGCGCTCATCATTGCGATAGATACCGTCGTCGCCGTCCTTTCGGGACTGGTAATCTTCCCGGCCTGCACGTCATACGGCATAGAGCCGTCAAGCGGCCCAGGCCTCATCTTCATCGCTCTTCCCGAAGTCTTCGCCCGCATGGCCGGCGGCGCGTTCTGGGGCTTCTGCTTCTTCCTGTTCCTCGCGTTCGCGGCTTTCACAACAATCATCGCCGTCTTCGAGTGCCTCATCGGCGGAATTTGCGACGAGACCGCCCGCCTGGTGCGCGGCGGAACGCCGCAGTCCACGAGGCGCACGGTGTCTGTCGCGGTGGGACTGGCCGTGGCGGCGGCGTCCATGCCGTGCGTAATATGGGAAGAAGTGCTGGGCTGGGAGGACTTCGCCGTATCGCAGCTTTGGCTTCCACTTGGCGCGCTGGTGCAGTGCGTGTTCGTGGCATGGGGCGTCGGCTGGGGATGGCGACGCTTCCAGGCGGAGGCTAGCTGGGGCGAGGGCCCCATCCTGCCGACATGGGCTCGGCCGCACGTGCGATACGCGATCCCCCTTCTCATACTGGCGGTCATCATCGTGGGGCTGACGGCGCAATGATCGTCCTTGGCATAGATACATCGCTGCGCTCGACTGGTTTCGGCATCCTTGAGACGGAAGGATCGCGCCTTCGGACCCTCGACTACGGCAATATCCCAAACAGGCGCGACCTCCCCGTTTCAGAGTGTCTTGCCAACATCCATGCGAAGATATCCGCGCTCATAGAACGCTGGCAGCCTGACGAGGTGAGCATAGAGAAGGTCATATACGGCAAGAACGCCAACACGATGCTGGTGCTTGGCGAAGCGAGGGGGGCGGTGATCGTCGCGGCCGCGAATGCTTCCCGCCCCATCTGCGAATACGAGCCGCGTCGCGTCAAGATGGCGGTGTGCGGCAACGGCATGGCCGAGAAGGAGCAGGTACAACGCATGGTCAAAACCCTCCTCTCGCTCCAGTCGCTTCCGCAGAACGACGCCGCCGACGCACTCGCCCTCGCCATATGCCATGTCCACAATCGCGGCACGGGGTTCGCGGCAAGGGGCATGGGCCTCAACATTCGCGCTTCGTGGGGCAAAGGCCCCCTGCCGGGCGCAAGGAGCGACAACCGCGTATAGCACAAGGCGCGAACAATGACGGTGATACTGGCGAACGGCGATTTCCCCCTCGAAGGCGGCGAGGCTTGGCACATCCTCGCCGACGCCGAGCGCGTGGTCGCATGCGACGGCGCGGCGGATGCATACATGGAGCATTTCCATCGCCCGCCGACGCTTGTCGTGGGCGACATGGATTCGTTTTCCGGCTCGAAGTCAGGGAAGCCGGAAGACGTCTCTCCAACCGAAACCGTGGCAATGCCCGGCCAAGACGACAACGACCTGTCGAAGGCGGTGCGCGTCTGCCAAGAGCGCGGCTGGAAACGCCCGGTGATTCTCGGCGCGACAGGCAAGCGCGACGACCACGCGATCGGAAACATCATGCGAGCTTTCGAATACGGTCTTGAAGTAGTCACCGACCACGGGCGCTTCACGCCTGTCTCTGGCGCTGCGCGCTTCCGCGTGGCGGTCGGCACGCCAATCTCGGTGTTCGCGACAGACCCTGCAACGCGCGCGACATCGCGCGGGCTTGAATGGCCGCTCGACGGAATATCGTTCCGCAATCTCTACTGCGCCACGCTGAACCGCGCCTGTGCCACTACGGTGGAAATCTCCGCCGACCGCACCATCTTCGCGTATATTCCTTTCGACTGCGGGCAAATGCCACCGGCGGCAAGCGGAAAAGACGCCGCGACGTAACCCCCCTTCCTTCCCCACTTCCATACTTCCTGAAACCCATGAAGTTCCTGATACACACCTACGGCTGCCAGATGAACGTGCGCGACTCCGAAGCTGTGGAAGCAATGCTGCTCGCCGCAGGCCACGAAAAGGCCGTCAGCGAGGATGACGCCGACGCCGTGATAATCAATTCGTGCACCGTGCGGCAGAAGGCCGAGGAGAAGGCGATCGGCAAGGCTGGGAACATGATAGCCTCGCGGAAAATCACCGGCCTCATGGGATGCGCCGTCAAGCGACTTGGCGAAGACGTGTTCAAACGTCTGCCAGGCCTGGACTTTGCCGTCGCCCCGCGGGCCTTCGGACTCATCCCAAAGATCGTTTCGAGTTTAGAGTCAAGCGTCTCGCGTTGCGCGCCTAGAGCTTCTGGTCAAGAGCATGGCTGCTCCGGCGAAGAAACCCTGAGCCCGCCTCCCGGCACAAGGAACAGGCGCCACGCCACGCGCATTCTCGAACTCGGCGACGACCTTGTGCCTGGCTCCATGGCGGCTCACTGCGCCGGCGGCTTCCAGGCGTTCGTCACGGTGCTGCTGGGCTGCGACAACCGCTGCAGCTACTGCATAGTGCCTGACGTGCGCGGCCATGAATACTCTCGCCCGGCGAAAGAAATCATCGCAGAAATAGAGGCTCTGGCCAGGCATGGCGTAAAAGAGGTCACTCTCCTCGGACAGAGCGTCCTGCGATACGGCATCCGCAACGACTGTGGCCTGCCGAAGACGGCCGAACCCTTCCCATTCCTACTGAGGCAAATCGCGGGAATAGACGGCATCGAACGCATACGCTTCACTTCCGCACACCCGAAAGGAGTGACGGATGAACTGCTGCAAGTCTGGCGCGACTGCCCCAAGGTGTGCCGTCATCTGCATCTCCCGGTGCAGTCAGGCTCCGACAGAATCCTGGCGGCAATGGGACGCCGCTACACGAGGGCCGAATATCTCGAATCCGTCAGTCGGCTGCGCGAACTCGATCCCGAGTTCGCCGTGACCACCGACGTTATTGTGGGCTATCCAGGAGAAACGCATGATGATTTCGAGCAGACCCGCTCGCTGATGCAAGAGGCCGGCTTCGACAACTCCTTCGTCTTCAAGTATTCGCCGCGCCCCGGCACGCGCAGTGCGCTTCTTCCCGACGACGTGACTACGGAAGAGAAGGAGCGTCGGAACCAGACCCTTCTCGCAGACCAGGAGACGAGAGGGCTGGAGCGCAATTCTCGCCTCGTCGGCACGATCCGCGAAGTCTTGGCGGAAGGTACTTCCAAGCGAAATCCCGAGCGTTGGAGCGGACGCGACGGCGGCAATCGCATCGTAGTCTGGGACCGGAGACAAGGCGAGCGCGGCGCGCGTCTTGGGGAGGCGGTAAAGATCCGCATCGCCCAGGCGCATGCGCAGATACTTATCGGCGAGGCGGCGCGATGAAACCGAAGAGCGGCATAACCCGGGAAGAACTCATCAAATGGGGCGGCGTCGAAGTCTTCAACCAGGCGCTGGCGCTCGTCAATTCCGGCGACGTGATCGAAGCGGAATACGACGACGACACGCTGGAAATCCGCGGCAAGATCGAGCAGCCCGGCGGCTGGGGCATGCCGGTGACGCTGAAACTTGAACGCGAGGGCATGGTGCGCTCGCTGTGTCCGTGCCGCACGAACCAAGTCTATCGCCAGATATGCCCGCACGTGGTCGCGCTCGGCATCGCCGTGATGGCGATGGAGATGGACGACTCGGAAAGCGAGGCGTCTGCCGGGGATGCGCATCCCTCGCATTCAGATACTGGCGATGACGCGCTCCGGGGACAGGGCCGGGAAAACGGAAACTACCTTGAAGTGCCTATGAAGCCGCGCATGGCGGCGTTCGTATCCGGCTCACGGGCGTCGCTCTCTATCGAAATAGATGCCCGCTACGGGGAGATCGAGATCCCGGCTTGTTCCGTGCAGTCGCCGCACACCGTGTGGCTTGACGACCCTGACGACCCGCTCGTCCGCAGGACCCGCTCGCTGGCGGCGGAGAAGGCGGCTGTGAACGAGGTGAAAAAGTGGGGTTTCGAGCCAGGCTACAGGGAAGGCGACCTTCGCTTCTATGTCACAGACCAGCACAAAGTCCTCAACTTTCTCGGCGCTGGCCTGCCCGCGCTTCGCCGCCAGGGATGGGTGATCGACCTTTCCGACCGCCTGATGAAGGTGACAGACGCCATGCCGAGCGTGGTCCCTGTCGTCACAATCAAGGACGCGCCGAACGGAGCGTTCGACGTGAGCTACCAGTTCGACGCGATGGGGCGCGATATATCGCCGGTGGAAATCCAGGCGGCGATCAACCGCAACGACGGCTTCATAATGAAGGACGGGCAGGTGGTGTTGGTGGACGCCGCCGCCATTTCGGCGATGCACGGCGTGTTCCGCGACTGCGCCACAACGCAGGGCGGAGCCCCGGCCGGATGGTTCCGAGTCGCCGCCGTCCACGCGCCGTACGTCAAAGCGTCGCTGGAACAACTTGACTGCGAGCTGGAGGATGGCGAGGCGTCCAAATGGCGCGAGCGCGCCGCGTCGCTTGGACGCGAGAGAGGCGACGCGAAGTTCGAGCCGGTATCGCTCGGCGCGCTCGACAAAGTGCTGCGGCCGTACCAGAAGCAAGGCGTCTATTGGATGCGATTCCTGGAGAACTCCGGGCTCTCCGGCCTGCTAGCAGACGAGATGGGGCTCGGCAAAACACTCCAGACTCTCACCTGGCTATCGCTGCCACGACAAGGCGATTCCACCCGCCAATCCCCAGGCGTCACCCCACGCACTCCGCGACTCCCCTCCCTCATCGTCTGCCCGACCTCGCTCGTACGCAACTGGGAAGCCGAAGCCAGGAAGTTCATACCGTCGCTCAAGGTCCTCGTGGTTTCGGGCCCTGACCGCGCCCAGGTTTTCGGCCGCATGGGCGAATACGACCTCGTCATCACCTCCTACGCCCTTCTGCAACGCGACTTCGAGGACGCCTACATGGCGCGAGACTTCGAGGTGGTAGTGTTGGACGAGGCGCAACACATCAAGAACCGCCAGACCAAGAACGCCCGCGCCGTAAAGATGCTGCATTCCGTCCGCCGTCTGGTCCTCACGGGCACGCCGGTCGAGAACTCCGTAGCGGACGTATGGTCTATCTTCGATTTCCTCATGCCCGGCTATCTAGGCGATTACGAAACATTCCGGCTCTCGTATGAAATGCCGGTGCAGGACGGCGGCGCGGCCGGTGACGAGGCGTTGGCCCGCCTCAAGCGCAAACTCCATCCATTCATCCTGCGCCGTCTCAAGAAGTCCGTCGCAAAAGACCTGCCGGACAAGATTGTCAAAGTCTCGTACTGCCCAATCTCCGACGACGCCCAGCGCGAATACCTCGAACTGCTCATGAAGACGCGCAGCGAAGTCGGCAGCATGGTCAAGGAGCGCGGCTTCAACGCCTCCCGTTTCGAGATCCTGGCGCGGCTCATGAAGCTTCGCCAGATTGCCTCCAAAGGCAAGGTGGACGCCTTCATGGAGCAGTTGGAAGACGCCATGGCCGGCGGCCACCGCATCCTCGTCTTCTCGCAATTCGTCAAAATGCTCCAGCTCATCGCCGCACTGCTCCAGGCAAAAGGCGTCAGCTTCTGCTACCTTGACGGCTCGACGAAGGACAGGCTCGGCGAATGCAACCGCTTCAATCTCGACCGCACCATCCCCGTCTTCCTCATTTCCTTGATGGCCGGCGGCACCGGCCTCAACCTCACCGGCGCCGACATGGTGATCCACTACGATCCGTGGTGGAACCCGGCGGTGGAAGACCAGGCCACAGACCGCGCGCACCGCATCGGCCAGACGAAAAACGTGTATGTCGTGAAGATGATCGCCTCCAACACCATAGAAGAAAAAGTGCTGGAACTCCAGCGACGCAAGCAAGCCGTGATATCCGCGACCGTCTCCACCACCGACACCGCGGTCATGGAACGGCTCACCGCAGAAGACATCGCTTCACTTCTCGCCTGACGCCTACTTGCGCCGACAGGTCAAAATGCTGTAGGCAAGAATCGCCGCGAAGCAGATGGCGGGGATGGCGAAAGAAGCGCGAAGCGTGGCCGACGAAAGCATGAGACCTTCATCCCAGGCACGGTCCGCGCCGGGGACCAACGAGAGAAAAACGCCGGATCGGCCGCCGATGACACCAGCCATCCAAGGCGTTATTATCGCGCCTCCGAGTATCGCCATTATCAGCCCCGCCGCTCCCAGTTTGACCGCGCGTGGATCCATCCCTTCCAGCGCAATGCCGTAGATGGTTGGGAACATGAGCGACATGAAACCGGATATGGCGATCAGGCAGATGATGTTCGGAGCGAAGGGAAGCCCCCCCGCGGAAAACAGTGCGCACGACGGCAGATACATGACGCCTCCGCAGCAAGCGATCGCGCATGCGGCGAAGATCGCCATCATCACCCCTGGAGAGAACCTGCGCATCAGTGCGGTTGCGAACCACCTGAAGGACACGAAGACGACGATTGCGACCAGATAGTAGTTCGCCGCGACGTGCTTCTCGACCCCCATCTCCTTCTGGCAGTAGGCGTTCATCCAAGTCCACACCGCGATCTGCACCCCTACATAGAAGAACTGTGCTATCACGCCGAAGCAATAGCGAGGCGAGGACAGCAAGCGACCGAGCATGTTGCGGTATTGCGGCATCGCGGCGACGGACGCCAACGGCCCGGCCATACCGCACAACACCCACAGCACCCTGTCCATATCTGGAAATGCGAAATGAAGCGCGACGAGCGGCGCAAGTGCGAACGCCGCCGCCGCCGCGACGCGGCGAAGGCGCGGAGCCAGGGGACGCGGCGCGGATGATGCGGCGTCGCACTCGATGTCGCGTCCGCAAAGGAAGAACAGCCAGATCGCGACCGCAAAGCCGCAGAGCCCGACATATGGCACGCACACCCAGAAAAGCTCATGGTTCACTATGGCGGCGAGCGCGTCCGCGGACATCGCGGCGCGTTCCTCGGCAGTGCTGGGGTCAAGGTTCGCCAGTATCAGGTCTTTTGCCAGCAGGATGCCGAGGATGGACCCCATCGGATTGAACATCTGGGCAAAGTTCAGACGGCGCACGGCGGTCAAGGAGTCGCCCAGCGACAGCACGTATGGGTTGCAACTGGTCTCCAGCAACGAACAACCGCTCGCCACCACGAATATCGCCACCAGATACAAGTCGAAACTCTGCGTGGCGCAGGCGGGAATGTAGAGCAACGCGCCGACGATATATACGCCAAGCCCGACCAAGACGCCTTTGCGGTAGGAAAACTCCTCAATCAGGACGGAGGCGAAGAGGGCCAGAACGGCGTATGCGCCGTAGAATGCGACCTGCACGAGTCCAGCGCGCCCCTGATCCATCGTGAATATTTTCTGGAAGGCCGGCACCAGATTGTCCGTCATGTTGTTAAGCAGCCCCCAGAGCGCAAAGCAGGCGACCAGCATCGCAAACGTCATTTTGCTCTTCATATCTTTATCCCCGATAGGTTCGCGTTCGCCGCCCACCATTTCCAGCGCACGGTTCGCCGCACATTATACCATATTTTCCCGTTTCGCGCATCGCCAAGATGCCTGGAGTTTACCCATTTTTTGGCACTCGATAGGCGGGCGAAAAAGCGCGGCAACCGCCCGCCGTTTTTCGGTAGAATACCGACTTGCGCAACACGCCGCGCCGTGAATGATACCAAAATCGCGTCGAAAGCGAAAGCCCGGCTCGCCCATTTCATGGGCAAAGTGTTTGCCCGTTTTTCGAAACCTGCGAAGAAGGGAGGGCCGACCTCCGTGTCGGCCTTCCTGCGCACCGCCAGAGGTTTTGGTGCG
>CAMOIK010000044.1 GCA_946615875.1 uncultured Verrucomicrobiota bacterium
AAACGCACTTCAGCCTTTATCCATGCAGGCGCGGCGCATTCCCACGCTCAAAAAACGGGTAAACTCCAGTCCATATATGGACCACCCCATTCTCCATATATAGACGACCTCTTCTCTATATATAGACGACCCTCATCTCTATATATAGACTACCCCCCTCTCTATATATAGACCGCCACGTTCTCCATATATAGACTACACCCTTCTCTATATATGGACCGCCCTCTCCTCTATGCATGGCAATTCCCGCGCCCACTGGAGGCCATGGCATTTGCCAAGGAATGAAAGCGCATACCGCCCTTGACCCTAGCGCGGCCGATATGCTATAATATGTGGCAATGGATACCAAAGACACATCGATTCTGGACTTCGGATCGTTCGACTTCACGCCAGACTGGGCGAAGAAGTCGGCCGGGGTGAGCACTCCCGCCCATTTCACCGATGCGCAGGGAGATCGTGACAAACGCGAAAGCCGCGACGGCGCAAAAGCCCGCCGCGACACAAAGCCGCGCTTTCAGGATTCCAGGGGCGGCGGGGAGGGGCCGCGAAGCAGAGGCGGTTTCGAGCATCGCGAAGGCGGACGCCCAAGGAACGCGCCGCGCTTCGAACGCCCCAAGCCTCTCGATGTGGATGTGAAGGTGCTGCCGGAGACAAAGGCGCTTGGGACGATCATGCGCAAGCTGATGCAGTCTCCGCAGGCATACAAGATGAAGGATCTCGCCTACTTCCTGCTCGACAACCCGGAATCGGTGCTGCTGAAGGTCACGCCGCGCGCCCCCGCCCAAGGGACGGATTCCGCACAGTCGCCCCGCACTTCCTTCTTCCAGTGCAAGGCGTGTTCGTTCGCGTCGCCGCGACGCGACGACGTGATCGCCCACATCCTCGGCGCGCATCTCGGCGACTACTACGAATCCAAGGAGATAGAGGTGGAGCCGCCGAAAGGCAATTTCAACTGCGTGGCGAAATGCGGTCTTACCGGCGTGCTGCTCGGGCCGCCGAATGTCCACGAGTTCAACTCCGTCGTGCGGGAAATGATCAACAACCGCTTCCCTGGCATGAGCGAGGCAGACTACCGGGCGAAAATCGTCATGGTGCGCGATAGCGAGGCCGTGGAAGAATGGCGCAAGACGGCGACGAAGAAGACGGTGTATGTCGCCAAGGGGGCTGGCGACGACGCGCCGCACCTGACGCGCGAACAAGCGGAGGCGGAGTTCCGCCGCAACATTCTGGAGAACCTGCTCGACACGCCAAAGACGCTGATGCTCTCTGCGGCGGCAGCCCTCAAGAGCGACTTCAAGCCGCTCGTCTGGGCGGTCAAGGACGCCTTGCAGGCCGAGCGCAGAGCGCCATACGGAATGATTTTCGCGTTGCGCGGCGCCTTCCACCACAGAAAGATGGTGTTTTTCCGGGCGAACGACGCGCGGGGCCCGGAGTTCGTGATGGGACACGAGATAAAAGAGTTCGACGCCTCCCACGCCATCCCGGAACTCGCAAAGGTCGCAACCTTTGTGGCTGAGCATCCATGCGCGACTCGCGCCGAGATAGCCGCCGCCTGCGATGACGCCGACAAGCAACTGGCCTGGCTGGTCTCGACCGGTCATGTCGTATCCTTTACCAACGGCGTATTCTCCGCTGTGGAGAAGTTCCCTAAATATGGTCCGCAGTGGGTGAAGAAAGGCCGCACGCAGTCCAAGCAGCCCGCCGCAGAGGCAACGCCTGCCGAGCAGCCCGCCGCGGAGGCGACGCCCGCCGAGCAGCCCGCCGCGGAGGCGACGCCCGCCAAGCAGCCCGCCGCGGAGGCGACGCCTGCCGAGCAGCCCGCCGCGGAGGCGACGCCCGCCGAGCAGTCCGCCACGGAGGCGACGCCCGCCGAGCAGCCCGCCGCAGAGGCGACTCCCGCCCCCGCTGTTCCCGACACCGCCGAAGCAACTCCCAACACCTAACATCAATTCCAACTCAATGAAGCTTCCGCTTAGCTGGCTCAACGAATACGTCAAGATAGATGACATCGAGCCTCATGAACTGGCCGAACGCCTGACCCGCGCGGGTCTCCAGGTCGAGGCCGTCGAAACCATCGGCAAGGAGCCGCTCTCCGATGATTTCGTCGTGGTTGAAGTGAGCGAATGCGTGGCGCACCCTGACAGCGACCACCTCCACGTCCTGAAAGTCACCGACGGCAAAGAGACGTGGCAGGTGGTGTGCGGCGCGCCGAACGCACGCGCCGGCATGAAGACGGCGTTCGCGAAAATCGGCGCGGTCATCCCCGACGGCGGCTTCAAGATCAAGAAAGGCAAGCTGCGCGGCGTCGAGTCGTTCGGAATGTGCTGCTCGTGGAAGGAACTGGGCTTCGGCGCGGACCACTCAGGCATCATCGACTTTCCGGCGGAGACGCCGACTGGCGCCTTCGTGCGCGACGTCGCGCCAGGCGAAAAGCCGGAGACCGTGCTGGACGTCGAAATCACATGGAACCGCCCAGACGCTCTCTCGATCATCGGCCTGGCAAGAGAGTTCGGCGCGATCCTGCGCCGCGAGGTTACGCTGCCGGACGTCTCGTTCGTCGAGGACGACACGCCCGTCGAAAGCGAAGTCAAGGTGGTGGTGGAAGACAAGGAGAAATGCCCCCGCTACACCGCCCGCGTGGTCACCTACGTCGAAGACGGGCCTTCGCCGGAACTCATGGCAAAGCGCCTTGAGATGTGCGGCGTCAGGTCGCTCGGCCTCATCGTCGATGTCACGAACTACGTGATGTTGGAGCTCGGCCAGCCGCTTCACGCCTTCGACCACACGAAGCTCAAAGACCGCACGATCGTCGTGCGCACCGCCCGCGACGGCGAAACCATGAAGACGCTTGACGGCATCGACCGCCGGCTCGACCCTTCCATGCTCGTCATATGCGACGCCGAGAAGCCCAACGCCGTAGCCGGTGTCATGGGCGGCGAAACGAGCGGCATCGCGCCGGGCACGACGAGCGTCATGCTCGAAAGCGCGCTCTTCGACTGCGCATCCACCAAGTTCACGGCGACGAAGCTCGGCATCGCCTCGGAGGCCGCATACCGCTACATACGCGGCGTAGATAAGGACATGGCGGACTTCGCCAGCCGCCGCGCCGCACATCTGCTGCAGAAGCACGGCAAAGCCAGGATCGCCAAAGGCGTGATCGACGCCGACTTCCGCTCGCGCCCGTTGAACAAGGACGTCACTCTGGACTTCGAGCGCGCCCGCAGGCTCATCGGCATTCCCGTCGGCAACGACGTGATGGTCTTCATCCTCAAGTCGCTCGGCCTCACGCCGCGCACGGCAGGCGACGGAATGCTCTACGCCGGGCACGAGAGCGTGGACTTCGGCATTCCGAGCTGGCGCTACGATCTCTCCCTTGAGGCGGACCTCGTCGAAGAGATTGCGCGCATCTACGGGCTCGACAACATCCCCGACAAGATGCCCGGCGCACCATCCATCTCGCCGCTTTCCGACGCGCCTTTCATGGCGCGGGCGAAAGTCCGCGAAATCTGCCTCGCGCTAGGCTTCTCCGAGGCGATGCACTATTCTTTCCTGTCGGCCAGGGAGCTGGACGACTTCGACGGCCGCGACCGCTCCACGCGCCTCGTCATCCCGGATCCGGTTTCTGCCGACTACGGAGTGATGAGGCCTTCGCTGCTGCCGCAGATGATGGGTTCGCTAGGTCGCAACGCCTCCCACCAGCTGGAGAGCGCGATGCTTTTCGAGATTGGCAAGGTGTTCGACTCGCGGCCAGGAGAAGAGGAGCGCGTCGCGCTCGGCTTCGTGGGCCCCGTCGGACGTGAAGCGCTGCGGCGCCGCCAGAGCGTCACCGAGGAGGATGCCGTCCTGTGGATGAAAGGCGCGGTAGAGGAGCTGGTCAAGCGTCTGCACGCAGGCAAGCTCGAATTTGCGCCGGAAGAGCACCCGGCAATGGCGAACGGCGGCGCTCTCGCCGTCGTCCTCAACGGGCGCCGCATCGGCTTGCTGGGCGCGCTCTCCGCGAAGATGCGCCACCCCTACCGGCTGACCACGCAGATGGCGCTCTGCGAACTCGCCCTCAAACCCCTTCTCAAGCGGTTCGACGCCGTCGGCAAAGTGTCGCCGGTTCCGCAGTTCCCGCTCGTCCGCCGCGACATCGCCCTTCTCGCCGGCCCGGCGGTCTCGTACGCCGACATCGAGAAGACGATACGCGCCAACGGAGGAAAGGAGCTGGCGAGCATCGGCCTCTTCGACGTGTTCAAGCCGAAGAACGCAAAGGGCGGCGCACGCTCGCTTGCGTATTCCCTGGAGTTCCGCTCTTCCGAGCGCACTCTCACGGACCAGGAGGTGGCGAGGGCGTTCCAGCGCATCGTCGATGCGCTCAAGGCCTGCGAAGGCATCGAAGTGAGGGAATAAGTTACGACGTGGGTTCTGCGTTGCACGCGGATTAAGCAGACATTTCTTCGACCGACATTTTGAAAAGGGGCGCAAGCCCTGCGTTTGGAACGACGGGTTCCGGGGATTCTGCGTTACGGCAATGCGGGACTTCTTTAGACGGAGGAAAGGAGACGGAGCTATGAGATACGCATCGATGATTGGGGCGGCATTCGCCGTGGCGGCGACGCTTGTCGCCGAGCCGGTGGAAAAGGCCGGCTTCCAGAGGCCGCCGACAGCCGCGCTCAAGGCGCTAAAGGCCAGCATCGGCAAGCAGTTCAACGCCGGGTGGGTCTTCATCGACGGCAAGTATCTGGCGCCGCCCTACAAAGTGGAGCGCTACGGCAACGCCATAAGGATCAACGGCATACAGGTGACCGGGGAAATCGTGCCATGGAGCGCTTTCATCCGCACCCAGAAAGGCGTGAAGGTCACAAGGAGCGAGAGCGCGCCAGCGGCTGGGGAAGAGGCGCCGGCCGCCGAGCCTGAGCCGGAGGAGCCTTCCATCGACGACGCATGGGAATCCTCCCTCGACGATCTCTTCGACGACGAGCCGGTAGCGAAAAAACCGGCCAAGAAGGCGACGCACGCCGCGAAGCCGCGCCCGAAGAAGCCCTCCGTCACCGTGTCGTATTCGTTTGAAGGCGAATTCGAGCACAACGAACAGACGAAGTCGATGCTGGCCAGGATCAACGCCCTGCGCACCAAGATCGACGGAAATCTGCGCAGGGGCGGGCTCTACTGCTTCTCGTCGCGCTACTCTATGGTGGCGATGGACTCCCGCTCCGCGCGGCACGTGCTGGACAGCCTCCCCGCGATCATGAAACAGAACACCGACAGGGACTCGTTCTCGCAGGCGGTCCACGCCGCGAACATCCCCTTCTCCGAGCCGCTCATCGACGATGTGTTCAAGAACAGGTTCGACTACCTGCGCATCAACGACCGCTACAACAAAGAGAAGGATGGCGCCCTCTGGAGATAGCGAGCCGCGCAAACCGCGCAGACGCATCGTCGGCGCATGGACGTGGCTCCTCGTCGCCGCCCTGGCGACGGCGGGGATCGTCGGCGAATGGTGGCTCGTGCGCCACCGCCCCGGCAAGGCACCGGCCGCGACGGAAGGCCTGATCGCGGCCCTGGGCGGCTTCCGTTCTCTGGCCGCCGAAGCGGTGTGGTTCCGCGCCGACCTCATGCAGGAGGAGGGGCGCTACGTGGAGCTCGCGCAACTCGCGTCCACGCTGACCTTCCTAGAGCCCCACACCCCGGAGATCTGGGGCTACGCCGCCTGGAACCTCGCCTACAACATCTCCGTCATGATGCCGACGAGCGAAGACCGCTGGCGCTGGGTTTACGCGGGGCTGCGCCTCCTGCGCGACGACGGCCTCCGCCTCAATCCCGACGACCCGGACATATGCCGCGAGCTGGCGTGGCTCTTCCAGATGAAAATCGGCGGGCGCATCGACTCCTCTGCGCCGCTCTACCGCATAAAGTGGCGCGAAATCGTGCAGGACGCCGAGCGCCGCAACGCATGGAGAGAGCTCGCCATGGAGCCGGGCCGCATGGCCGAAGTCGCCACCCGCTTCAACGTATCCGACTGGACAGACCCGCAGGCCTCCGCGCTCTACTGGGCCTATTCAGGGCTGAAAGGCGGCAAGGCCAGCCGACAGACACGCGAATTCCTCAACCTCATAATCACGGTCGCGCTTAGAACCAAGGCGTGACGCCGCAAACATGAAACGCATAGCAAGCCTCATAGTCCTGGCCGCATACGCCATCCTTCCCGCCATCGCCGCGGAGCCGCAGCCGCAGAATGCGGCGGAAACCACCTTTGCCGCAGAAGATTTCAGGATACGCGACCCCTTCATTCTCGTAGATGGCGGGCGCTACTGGCTCTACGAATCCAAGCCCTGGTTCGGCGGCGCGGGCGTATGCGTCCGCCAGAGCGCGGACCTGGCGAACTGGACGGAGAAGAAACCGGCGATGACGCTTCCGGCGGGACACGCCGTCACCGCCGTGTGGGCGCCGGAAGTCCACCGATACAACGGCAGATACTATATGTTCGTCACCCTCACGGAAAAGAAAGGGACGAGGCCGGTCGAGGCGATGGGAGAAGGCGTAAAGGAAAAGGACCTCGTGCCGCGAGGCACATGGATCTTCGCAGCAGACCGCCCGGACGGCCCGTTCACGCCCACGCGGCCCGGCCCAGTAACGCCGGAGGACCACCAGGCTTTGGACGGCACGCTCTTCGTGCAGGACGGCCAGCCCTTCATGGTATATTGCCACGAGTGGTGCCAGATGGGCAACGGCACCATCGAATACGCGCCGCTCGCCGACGATTTCGCGTCGCTCAAGGCCCCTCCGAAGAAACTGCTTGACGCGCGCAGCGCGATGCCCGGCGCCCACGCCGTCACCGACGGCCCCTTCTTCTACAAATCGCCCAAGAGCGGGCGTCTCCACATGATATGGTCGAACGGGGTGGATGGACACGGCTACTGCGTGCTCACGCGCTCCTCACCTTCGGGCAGGCTTGACGGCGAATGGACGAAGGACAAGATTCTCTTCGGCAAGGACGGCGGGCACGGCATGATCTTCCGCGATCTCGAAGGGCGGCTGCGCATCACGTTCCACCAGCCGAACAAAAGCCCGCTGGAGCGCATGAAGATATTCGAGGTCGAAGACGACGGCGAGCGCCTGGTCCTGGTCGACTCCAAATAGGCCCGCCGGCCGACGCCGCTCAGAAGCCCGGCAGGTTGAGCTGGCCCGACACGCAGACCTTCCGCCCCTTGGAGAGCGTAGGGTCCGAGGTGTCGTAAACGACGAACTTTATGCCTTCGAAACGCCGCGAGAGTTCGCGGCGGATGTAGTTCGAGACGGCCTTGACGTTACCGGCGTCGTCGTCGGAAAAGCCTATCGAGACGGAGCGGTCGAAGCCGTGGGTGCGCTGGAGCAGGTGGAAGACGTGCTCGACGAAGTTCCTTATCGCGAACTCCTTGGCCAGTTCAGGGCGGGAGGCGGTGGTGGCGACGGCGAGCTTCTCGCGGTAGATCGGATCGCTGGCCATCCGCGCCTTGAAGCGTTCGTTCGTCACGGCCGAATAGCGGCACATGGAGAGGTAGTAGTCCAGCTCCTCGGCGTCGGTTCCGAACGTCTCCGCCTTGTCCAGCCAGCGGCGGTAGCCGCGCAGGTTGGCCATCATCTCTTCGCGCTCCGCCTCGGTCAGGGCGTAGCGGATGAAGACCCGCACCGCCCTTTCGATCGTCTTTGCCTCGTGGCCGCGCGCCGTCACGATCGCGAACAGGCGCCCCTCGCGCAGAGTCCGCTTCAGCGCATTGTAGCTAGGACCGGGGACTTCGCCGTGCGCGATGCGTTCCAGCGCGGCGATGGTGTCGTCCATGAAGGTGTCGCGGGCCGGGTTGTCCTGGAAATCCCGGAACGCTTCCAGCCAGCCGCCTGGCGGCGGGCGGTAGTTTTCGGTATCGGCGCGCACGAGCGCGAAAGTGGAAGTGGACAGGAGCGCCTCGCGCCACACGCCATCCTCGCCGCGACGCTCCATGCGTATGCGCGTGGGCATGTGCAGGATGTTGTCGTCCCAGTCGAAGATGTAGTATTTGAAGTCGCGGGTGCGAACGCCGTCGTTTACTTTCATGCTTCCCGTCCGTCCAGACATCCTATGAAGTCAAACCCTTTGACGCCCGTCAGGCGAACCGTCGCGAACTCGCCGGGCTGCGCCGCACCTCCCTCGAGATACGTGACGCCATCGACGTCCGGCGCCTGCGAATCGAGCCGCGCCACGCCCGGCGCCACGACGAGCGCGCGATGGACTTCGCCCAGCATCGTCTTTGCCTTTTCGCGCCAGATTGTCCTGCCGAGGCGCATGATCTCGCGTTCGCGCTCCTGCGCGACCTTGCGCGACGGGCGCCCAGGCATGGCCGCCGCCGCCGTCCCCCGCTCCGGCGAAAAAGCGAAGGCGCCGAGGCGATCGAAGCGCATCCTCCGCAGATCGTCCAGCAGCATGGCGAAGCGACGCTCCGTCTCGCCCGGGAAGCCTGTCATGATCGTCGTGCGCAGCGTCACGCCCGGCACGGCGGCGCGAAGGCGGTCCGCGGCGTTTCTCGTGGCGTCGATGGCGGCAGCCCTGTTCATTTGCGCGAGCACCTCCGGCACGGTGTGCTGAAGCGGCACGTCGATGTAGCGCACTGCATGGCGGGCGCGCCGCATCCAGTCCAGGAAGTCTTCGGTGATCTCGTGCGGATACGAATAGAGCACGCGCACCCAGAAGTCGCCGCGCATTCCGTCCAATTCCCACAGCAGATCCGGCAGACGGCGCGAACCGTCGCGCCACAGCATCGGATCCTGCGCGACAATGTCGAGTTCGCGGCATCCTGAAGCGAGCAGCGCCCCGGCCTCGTCCAGGATGGCGCACATCGGGCGCGAGCGGAACGGGCCGCGTATGGCGGGGATTGCGCAGTATGCGCACCTGTGCGAGCAGCCCTCGGCGATCTTGAGGTATGCGAACGCCTTGCCCGTGAGGCGCAGCCCCGGCACGCGCTGCTCCTCCCAGCCTTTCGGCACGCCGATCCACCGATCGACGCCGGGGAATTTCGCCCGCGCCTCCGGGTATCGCTGGGGGTAGCAGCCGGACACGATCACTTCGCCGTAGTTTCCGCGCCTCTTGAGCCCCACGGCACGGGCGATTTCGGCCTCCGCCTCCTCGCGGGCGGACGCGATGAACGAGCACGTGTTCACGATCACGATGTCGGCGCGGTCTGGATCCGGGGAAAGGCGGCACCCCTGGTCGAGCATCCTGCCCGTCATCACCTGGAGGTCGACCGCGTTCTTCGCGCAGCCCAGAGACACCAGCGCGATGCTTTTGCCGCCCTGCGGCTTGGTAATGTCGGCGTTCCGCATTGCTCTTCGCACTCCTATACGGCCATGCCGCCCGGCGGCAATTTCTGCCCGCCGTTCTCGACGCCGGCCTCCTTGATGCGCTCCGCCCACATGTCGCAGAGGGAAAGCAGCTTGTCCAGCTCTTCGACAAAGGCCGCGGCGTCCTTCGCGACCCTGTCGAAGTCGAAGAGGTAGTTGTAAACTATCGTCTCCGTCTCCGGCTCCAGCGCGAAGTAACCGCCGGCGGTCTCCCTGCCGAAGAGCGCGCCCGCCAGGAGTTCGCGATAGACCTTCACGGGCGCGATGCCGCCCAGGCTCGCCACCTCCACGAAGCACAGCAGCTTGCCTGTCGCCTCTATGTGCTGGAGGCACACGACGTAGCGGTCGTCCACCGAGAACGTCACAGTACCCGTATCGTCTGGCACTAGCATATCGAGTCCGGTCGCCGCGCGGACTTCCGAAACAAACCTGCCGAAGTCGTCCATTTTCCGTATATCCTTTTTCGTTTGCCCTGTGTTTCACCTGTCGCGGCGCCCGCACCCTGCGCATGGGATCGCGGGCGCGAAGTTCACTTGGCGCCGCCGGGCTCGTAGCCGTTGTCAAGCAGTTCCTGCTCCTCCAGCGGGCGCAGGTCGAGCGAGCGTATGCCTTCCACCTGAGCGCCCCCTCTGTCGCCGGGCTCGTGCCGTACGCCGGTCACGTACTGGCGGCCGAGGACGGCGTTGCGCGGCAGGCCGGCGTCGCGATTCATCGCCGTGGGATCGACGAGCCCGACCGTGACGAAGACGATGATCTCGCGCTGCTCCTTCACGCGAGTCTTGCTGCCGAAAAGCGACGCGCCTATCCACGGTATGTCGCGGAGCAGCGGTATGCCGTTGTCCACCTGCCGCTCGATCGTGCGCGACAGCCCGCCGATGACCGCCGTCGTCTCGCTGGCGAGATTGAACTCCGTCACAAGGCGCTGGACGGAGATCACAGGGTATTTCGCCGAATACGTGCCTGTGTCGGAGGAGGCGTCGGCTTGCGTCCCGGCGGTGACGTATTCCGTGCAGTCGGATATCGTCGGGACGATCGAGACGTTGATCAGGCCGTTCGTGTTCACCCTCGGCGTCACTTCCAGCTGTATGCCCCACGAGAAGAACGCCTCCCTGGCGAACATGAACTTGTCCTCGCCGGGAATGGGCGACATCTGCATGTCGAGGTCGAGCGAGTCGGAGCCGCCGCCGGACGTCGTGCGCTTGGCGGAGATCTTCACGTTCGGGTATTTCTGGGTCATATCGACCACGGCCTGCTTGCCCGACGACACTATGATCTTCGGGTTCGAGAAGGTGCGGGCGTCCTCGGTCGTTTCCAGCGCGCGCAGGACGATCGCCATTTCCGAGAAGTCGAGCGTACCGTTGAAATAGGAGATTTCCCCGTCGTGCCCGTTCCCCTTCGACACGCCGTAGGTCGTGGTCGTCTTGCCGTCCGACACGGTGCGCGAATAGTCGGTGATCGTGTCGCCTATGTGGCTGCGCTGGATGGCGGCGTTCACCCTCATGGAGCCGCCCACGCCGTCCATCATCTGCCAGTCGATGCCGAGCTTGTGCGACGCATTGTTCGACAGCTCCACGAACCTTGCCTCGATATAGACCTGCGGCGCCTCCACGTCCAGCCGCTCTATGGCCCTCTGGCAGGCGTCCAGTATCGGGCGCGGCGCCGACACCATGACGGAGTTGGACTCCGGGAAGGACACGGCCATCTTCGTCACCTTCCACGCCTGTCCGAACTCGCCGTTCCACATCTCGTTGAACTTGGCCGCCACCTCCGACGCGCTGCAATGGTTGAGCCGGAATATGCGCGTCTCGATCAAACCGCGCGGCGCGGCGGCCGGCGCGGCATCGGCCGTCTGCGGCGCCGCATTCGTCACCGCCGCCTCCACTACTGCTGCGACGTCGTTCGTCTCCGCTTCGGCGGCCGTATCCGCCGCCACAGCTGCGGCGGCCAGGGCTATTGCTGCTAACATGGCGCACATTATACCATATTTTCCCCTTCGGCGGGCCGTCAATCCGCCCGCCCCGAAAAGAACGCCCGCCCCCGCGCCATACGCAACGACGTGCGCCCTATGGAGTGCTCCACGCTCCATATATAGAGAACCCGCATCCCTATATATAGAAAGTCCCGACTCCATATATAGAGCGCCTCCGATTCCATATATGGAGAATCATATGCTCCATATATGTGACGGCAGCCCTTCCCGGCTTCAAGAAAACATGGTATGACGCGCGCCGTCAGGCGACGCGGCGGGCCGTCGCGGCCAGAAGCGCCTCTCGCAGGATCTTGCAGGCGAGCGCCGTGGAGCGTCCCGACGGATCGAGGTGTGGCGCCAGCTCGACGAAATCGAACGCGACCACGCGGAAACGTCGGAAGACGTCAAGGACGGCGGAGAGGAGTTGCTGGAACGCGACCCCTCCGGCTTCCTGCGTGCCGGTGCCGGGAAACTCCGACGGGTCGAGGACGTCGAGATCTACCGTCAGATAGACCGGCGTGTTTTCCGGGAACGAGAGCGACGGCAGCGTGGCGAGGGTGAACGGCTCGGTGACGACGTGCCCCGCCGCCATGAAATCGAACTCCTCGCGCGTGCCGGAGCGTATGCCGAACTGCCAGATGCGGCCGTCGCCGAGGATGTCGTGGCAGCGCCGGATGACACAGGCGTGCGAAAGCGCGTTGCCCAGGTAGTCTTGGCGGAGGTCGGCGTGGGCGTCGAAATGGATGATGCGCAGATCCGGGTGGCGCTCGGCGGCGGCGCGGACGGCGCCAAGCGTCACCAAATGCTCGCCGCCCAGGAGCGCCGGCATCTTGCCGGCGTCCAGGATGCGGGCCGCCTCGCTCTCGATCATGGCCAGCGGCCTGGCCGGATCGCCGAACGGCAGCTCCAGGTCGCCAGCGTCGTGGATGCGCCTGTCGGCGAGATCGGCGCGCTGGTACGGCGAATACGTCTCGATGCCGAACGACTCCATCCTGATCGCCGCCGTGCCGAAGCGCGCGCCCGGCCGGAAGCTCGTGGTGGAGTCGTAGGGCGCGCCGAAGACCACGGCGTCGGCCTCGTCGAAGCCGCAGTCGGCGGAAATGAAGTTCACCGCATTCATTTGTTCAGCAGGTCCTTGACGTAGTTTGGCAGAGCGAACGCGCCGCGGTGCAGCTCGGTGTTGTAGTAGCGGGTGGGGATGGCCAGCGCATCCCACCGCTCCGCCGCCAGATCCTTGACGGGATGGTATTTGAGCGATGCGAAGCCGAACAGCCAGTGGCCGGAAGGATAGCTGGGGATGTGGCACTGATAGACCGTGGACAGAGGGAACTCCACTGCGATGTGCGCGTGGGCGTTCTTCACGCTCGTCTGGTGCGCCGCGTAGAACGGCGACTCGTGCTGGTTGATGAGGATGCCGTCGTCTTTCAGCGCGTTGCAGCAGTTGCCGTAGAATTCGCGCGTGAAGAGTCCCTCGGCAGGACCGTAGGGGTCGGGGCAATCGACGATGATCAAATCGTAGGTGTCCTTCTTGCCGCGCACGAAGCGCAGCCCGTCCTCGTAGTGCAGACGCACGCGCGGATCGCGCAGGCGGCAGGCCGTGAACGGCAGGTGGATGCTCGAGAGCGTCACCACCTCCTTGTCGCTCTCTACGAGATCGATCTCCTTGATGCCGGGATATTTCACGAGCTCGCGGACCGTGCCGCCGTCGCCGCCGCCGACAACAAGCACGCTTTCGACGTGCGGATGAACGGCCATGGGAACGTGCGTCATCATCTCGTGGTAGATGTATTCGTCCTTCTCGGTGATCATCAGGTCGCC
>CAMOIK010000045.1 GCA_946615875.1 uncultured Verrucomicrobiota bacterium
GCGGAAGTTCAAAAACGGTGTGATGGTTCAGCACAGAGGCGGGAAAATATGCTATAATATATGCCCGGTCTGCGGCGAGGCGCGAGGTCATGCCGATCACTGTGCGATCGGCGGCGTATCGCGGCGGACCGGAAACGGAGTGACGAACAGGCGATGAAGAGAGCAGACGTCGATAAAGTGCTGATTATTGGATCGGGTCCGATTGTCATCGGGCAGGCTTGCGAGTTCGACTATTCAGGGACCCAGGCTTGCAAGGCGCTGAGAGCCTGCGGCTACAAGGTGGTGCTCGTTAACTCCAACCCGGCCACCATAATGACCGACCCGGTGATGGCCGACGCCACCTACATAGAACCGTTGAACGAGGCCAGGCTGGAACAGATCATCGCAAAGGAGCGCCCGGACGCCATACTGCCGAACCTCGGCGGCCAGACAGGCCTCAACCTCTCTATGTCGTTGGCGAAGAAGGGCGTCCTGGACAAGTACGGCGTGAAGGTGATAGGCGTCAATCTTGACGCGATCGAGCGCGGCGAAGACCGCGAGATATTCAAGGAGACGATGCAGAAGCTGGGCATCGAGACTCCGAAGTCCGGCATCGTGCACAGCGTCGAGGCGGCGGTGGAGCTGGTGGAAAAGGAGATCGGCTACCCGGTGGTCGTGCGCCCGGCGTACACCATGGGCGGCGCAGGCGGCGGCTTCTGCTACAACATCGAGGAGCTGCGGACGATATGCGCGCGCGGGCTTGACGCTTCGCTGACCCACCAGTGCCTGATCGAAGAGTCGATCCTGAACTGGGAGGAGCTCGAGGTCGAGGTGGTGCGCGACGCCAAAAACCAGATGATCGCCATCTGCTTCATAGAGAACATCGACGCCGTGGGCGTGCACACCGGCGACTCCTTCTGCGCCGCGCCGTTCCTCACCATATCCAAGGAACTTGAGGAAAGGCTCAAACGCGACGCCTTCAAGATCGTCGAGTCGATCGGCGTGATAGGCGGCACCAACGTCCAGTTCGCCCACGACCCGAAGACAGGCAGGGTGGTGATCATCGAAATCAACCCGCGCACAAGCCGCTCTTCCGCGCTCGCTTCCAAGGCCACCGGCTTCCCCATCGCGCTCGTCTCGGCCAAGCTCGCCGCCGGCATGACGCTCGATGAAATCCCTTATTGGCGCGACGGGACGCTCGAGAAGTACACGCCTTCCGGCGACTACATCGTGCTCAAGTTCGCCCGCTGGGCGTTCGAGAAGTTCCGCGCGGTCGAGGACAAGCTGGGCACGCAGATGAAGGCGGTCGGCGAAGTGATGTCGATCGGCAAGACCTACAAGGAGACCTTCCAGAAGGCGATACGCGCGCTCGAACGCGGCAGGGCGGGGCTGGGCTTCGCCAAGGATTTCCACGAGCGCAGCCTGGACGAGCTTTTGAACTTGCTCGCCGTTCCCAACTCCGAGCGCCACTTCCAGATGTACGAGGCTCTGCGCAAGGGCGCCACCAACGAGCAGATATTCGAGCGCACCGGCGTGAAGGGCTACTTCGTCGATCAGATGCGCGAGCTAGTCCAGGAAGAGGAGGAGCTGCTGAAGCACAAGGGCGCCCTGCCGCCCGACGCCATGCTGGTGCAGGCCAAGAAAGACGGCTTCAGCGACAAGTACCTCTCGCAGCTCCTCGGCGTCGCCGAGAAGGAAGTGCGCGAGCGCCGCAAGGCCATCGGATGCGTCGAGACGTGGCACGCGGTTCCCGTCAGCGGCGTGGAGGGCCAGGCCTACTACTATTCGTCCTACAACGGCAAGCCCGGCGAGATCCCCGTCTCGGCGAACCCGAAGAAGGTCATGATACTCGGCGGCGGGCCCAACAGGATCGGCCAGGGCATAGAGTTCGACTACTGCTGCTGCCACGCCGCGATGGCCATGCGCCGCCTCGGATACGAGACGATCATCGTGAACTGCAACCCGGAGACCGTCTCCACCGACTACGACACCTCCGACAAGCTCTACTTCGAGCCTGTCACGCTGGAGGACGTCCTTCAGATATACGAGGCGGAGAAGCCCGAAGGCATCATCGTGCAGTTCGGCGGCCAGACGCCGCTGAACATCGCCCGCGGTCTGCAGGAGGCCGGTTGCAGGATACTCGGCACCAGCGTCGACTCCATAGACGACGCCGAAGACCGTGACCTCTTCCACTCCATCATGGACAAGCTCGGCATCCCAATGCCGGAGTCGATGATGGCCAGCGACATCGACGGTGCGCTGAAGTGCGCCGCGAAACTCGGCTATCCGCTGATCATCCGCCCCTCGTTCGTGCTGGGCGGGCGCGGCATGGAGGTGATCTACGACGAGATAATGCTGCGCGAATACGTGGCCAAGGCCGTCGGCGTCACCCCCGACAGGCCCCTCTACCTCGACCGCTTCCTCTGCCATGCGCTGGAGTGCGAGGCCGACGCGCTTTCCGACGGCAAGGACGTCTTCATCCCTGCCATCATGCAGCACATCGAGCTGGCCGGCATCCACTCCGGCGACTCGGCCTGCGTGCTGCCGCCCGTCACGATTTCCGAGGAGAACAAGGCCACCATCCTTGAATATACGCGGCGCATCGCCGACGAACTGAAGGTCGTGGGCCTCATGAACATGCAGTTCGCGATCGAGAACGGCAAGGTCTATGTGATCGAGGCCAACCCGCGCGCCAGCCGCACGGTGCCGCTCGTCTCCAAGGTCGCCGGAACGCAGATGGCCGGCATCGCCACGGAGCTGATGCTCGGCGCCACGGTCAAGTCGCTCGGCCTGCACAACAAGAAGACCATCCCCTACTATGGCGTGAAGGAGGCAGTGCTGC
The DNA here is from genome assembly GCA_946615875.1 of uncultured Verrucomicrobiota bacterium. GTDB lineage: Bacteria > Verrucomicrobiota > Kiritimatiellia > RFP12 > UBA1067 > UBA1067. Next base: position 2,822 of record CAMOIK010000045.1, read on the forward strand.
CTTTCGAGAAGTTCCCGGAGGTCGATCCGGTCCTCGGCCCGGAGATGCGCTCCACCGGCGAGGTTCTGGGCCTGGCCGACACCTTCGGCCTCGCCTACTACAAGTCGCAGGAGGCGGCCGGCTCCCCGCTGCCGACCGTCCCGGGCAAGGTGCTCGTCTCGCTTTCCGAAAAGACCGACGACGTCGTCGCCGCGGCGGTGAATCTTGAACGGCTTGGCTTCGAGATCGTCGGCACCGAGGGCACCGTGAAATATCTCTGGGGGAAGGGCGTCAAGGCCATGGTGGTCGCGAAGATCGGCCAGGGGCGCCCGGACGTGCTGGATATAATCAAGAACCGCCAGGTCTGCTTGATCATCAACACGCCGTCCGGCAGGCGCGACTCGCGTGCCGACGACTGCCGCATCCGTCAAGCCGCGATCAAGTACAAGGTCCCCTACCTCACCACCGTCGCCGCCGCCATGGCGGCCTCCGAGGGCATCGCGGCTGCGATGAAGGGCGGCGGCGAAGTCCGCTCGCTCCAGTCCTACCACGCCTCTATTCAGTAGGGCTTGAGAAGTTGGAGGGGTTCGGGAGGATTGGGAAGTCCTTCGCCATCGATCCTCCCGCCCCTCCCGACACTATCTACCTTCCCACCCCCTCTCAACTCTCGCAGAATGAAGTCGAAGACGTTCATAGACCAGGTCGAGGTGCTGGTGCGCAGCGGCAAAGGCGGCGACGGCGCGCTGTCGTTCCGCCGCGAGGCGCTCGTGGTGTTTGGCGGCCCTGACGGCGGCGACGGCGGGCGAGGCGGCGATGTCGTCTTCAAGGCGTCTGAGCACGTCAATTCGCTTCTCGCGCTCTTTTACGATCCGAAGTGCTTTGCGCAGGACGGCGCCCCGGGACAGGGGCAGAAGATGTTCGGCAAGCGCGGCAAGGATCTGGTGGTGCCGGTCCCGCCGGGCACCGAGGTCTACGAGGCGGATACGGGTCTGCTGGTCGCAGACATCACGGAGCCGGGCCAGAGCGTGGTGGTGGCCAAGGGCGGCGCTGGCGGCTTCGGCAACGTCCACTTCAAGTCGTCGGTCAACCAGGCCCCGACCGAACACACGCCGGGCGGACCAGCCGAGGAAAAGCGCCTCCGGCTGGAACTGAAGACGATCGCCGACGCCGGCCTGCTGGGCTTTCCGAACGCCGGCAAGAGTTCGCTGCTGACCGCGCTCTCCTCCGCCACGCCGAAGATCGCCAGCTATCCTTTCACAACCCTCAATCCCATTGTCGGCACGATTGTTTACGACGACTGGGCCAAGGTGCGCATGGCCGACGTGCCGGGCATCATCGAAGGCGCCGCAAAGGGCGTCGGCCTCGGCCTCGCCTTCCTCAAGCATCTCGAGCGTTCCAAGGTGCTTGTCTATGTGATCGACATGGCGGGGACCGACAACCGCGAGCCTTGGACGGACTACGCCGTGCTGAAGAAGGAGATCGAGGAGTATTCCCCGGAACTCGCGGAAAGACCGGCGCTGGTCGTGGCGAACAAAATGGACGAGACGGCGGCGCGCGACAATCTACCGCGCTTCGTCCGCGAGACGGGCGTCGAGCCGCTGGAGGTCTCTTGCGCCAGCCGCGAAGGGCTGGACGCGTTCAAGGCGCAGCTACGCAAGGTGGTCGCGCCGCAGACAAGATTCCACCACACCCACGCCGAAACGCCCGACCTCAAGGACATGCCGGACACCACCGGCGGAGAGATACCGGCGGAAGCCCTGCGCTTCGCCACGTTCCTGAAGCTCGACAAGCCGAAGGCGAAGACGCATCCTTCGCGGGGCAATATCCATTGAGAGGTCTGGCCGGCTTGAGAGGCGCGCGTGGTTTCAGAGGTTTGAAGGGAATCGCTAGATGAAGAAGTGGAACGTTGCGGCGATACGCGCCGCGAAAGGCAAGGAGAAACTCGGCTGCTGCACTGCATACGACGCGTGCTTCGCCGCGATAGCGGACGAGGCCGGCGTCCCGATCCTGCTCGTCGGCGACTCGCTCGGCAACAACGTGCTCGGCTACGCCACCACGCTGCCCGTGGAGATGGCCGACACGCTCGCGGCCACCGCCGCCGTGGCCAGAGCGGCGAAAAACGCGCTGGTCGTGGCCGACATGCCTTTCGGCTCGTATCAATGCGGCGACGACGAGGCGATGGCGAACGCCGTCGCCTGCCTCAAGGCGGGCGCGGACGCCGTAAAGCTCGAAGGCGGCGAGGCGTTCGCGCCGCTCGTCCGCCGCATGACCGATGCTGGCATCCCGGTGCTCGCCCACGTCGGCATGATGCCCCAGTCCGTCAACATCTACGGCGGCTTCCGCCGCCAGGGCAAGACGCGCGAGGCGGCGGACCGCGTGATGCGCGACGCGCTCGCCGTGGAGAAGGCAGGCGCGTTCGCGGTGACGCTCGAATGCATTCCTTCCGAGCTTGCGGCCCAGGTCACGGCCTCGGTCTCGATACCGACCATCGGCGTGGGCGCCGGTCCCGTGTGCGACGCGCAGTGGCTGGTGATGCACGACCTCCTCGGGCTGAACGAGCGTTCGCCTTCCTTCACCAGGCAATACGCCAACCTCCGCGGCGCGGTGCGCGACGCGTTCGCCGCCTACGTGGCGGACGTCCGCGACGGCGTCTTCCCGGCCTGAACGCGCGTTGCCGCGCTCAGCCCAGGCGTTCGAGCAGCGGCAGTATGAACATCGGTTCCACCGCCATGCCCAGGCGGATGTTAGGCTTGTTGGCGCCGTGGTAGTCGCTGCCCGCCGACTTCAGCAGCCCCGTGCGCTCGGCTACCATCGTCCACGCCACGTCTTCGCGCGGGAAGTTCGCCTCGTAGAGCGCCTCGATGCCGTCCAGCCCCATCTCCTTCAGCCGGAGCAGTTCGCGCTGGGCGGCGTCGTAATCGACCCCTCCCAGTCGCCACTCGTCGCGCCAGTACTTCGGGTGCGCCATGATGCACAGACCTCCGGCGCCGTGGATTGTGCGGAACACCTCCTCCTGGCCTGGATGGTAGCGGCTCTCGTAGCAGCGCGTGGCGGCCGGCGAATTCGGCAGCAGGTATTTGTCGAAGGCGTCGCGGATGCTCTCGCAGTGGCCGTGGTCGGCCAGCCATTTGGCGAAGTGGGGGCGCGCAAGCACTTCGCCGTGCGCGTAGGACGCGATCTCGTCCGGCGGGATCTCGATGCCGATGCGGGCGAAGTTTGCGACGATCTGCCTGTTGCGCTCGTTGCGTCCCTTCAGTATGGCGGAGAGGAGGTGCTTCAGTCCGGCGTCTTGCGGGTTCACGTTCAGGCCGAGCAGGTGGAACCTGTCGAAGCCTTCGCCAGGCTCGATGCTCAGCTCAATGCCCGCGATGCGCCGCACGTCCGGGTTGGGGCGGTGGAGACCTTCGTCCAGAGCCTCCGTGTCCGGCTTGTCGTTCGGGTCGTATCTGTAGTCCAGGAAGGCGGCAACGCCGTCGCAGTTGTCGTGGTCGGTGAGCGCGATTGCGGAAAAGCCCCGCGTCATGGCGCGTCTTGCCAGTTCCTGCGGCTCCAGCGTGCCGTCGCTCGCGGTGGAATGGACGTGGAAGTCAATCTTCATGGCCTATGATTTCGGAGCGCAGGATGTGCAGCCACTCTGCCAGGCGCTGCGGGGTGTCGCACTCCGCGACGAGGCGCAGGTAAGGCTCGGTGTTGGACGCCCGTATGTTGAACCAGCCCTCCGCGAACTCGTAGCGGATGCCGTCCAGCCGGGAATGGGAAAGCTCGTGCGGGAAGCGCGAGGCGACGGCGGCCATGACGCGAGCGACCGCCGCCGTCTTGTCGTCCACGCGGAAGTTCAGTTCGCCTGAGTTCGCGTAGCGACCGGCGACCGGCGCGATCATCCGCGAGAAGGTCAGCCCTTTGCGCTTGGCGGCGGCGACTTCGGAGAGGATGCGCCTCGCCGCGAGGATGCCGGAGTCGCAGTCGTGGAACTCCTTGAAGTAGTAGTGGCCGGCGAGCTCGCCGCCGCACGCCGCGCCGCACTCGCGCATTTCGCGCTTCGCGAAGACGTGGCCGACGGGCACCATTCGCGGCGAGGCTCCGGCTTCGCGCAGCGCTTCTATGGCGCCTCGCGACGTGCGCACGTCGTGCAGGACCGTGGCGCCCGGCCCGTGCGGCGTGGCGGCGAAGACCGCCGGTATCAGGTAGTCGGGCTGGACGAAGCCGCCATGCTCGTCGATGAACATCGCGCGGTCGGCGTCGCCGTCGAATATAACGCCGCAGTCAAGCTCTTTTTCGCGGACAAGCGCGGCGAGCTGCGCGCGCGCCTCCTCCTTGAGAGGGTTCGGCGAGTGCGCCGGGAAGCGGCCGTCTGGCGTGTCGTTCAGTATTTCGGCGCCCGGGAAGAGGTCGTGCGCCAGCAGCGAGGCCATGCCGTTGGAGCAGTCCACGGCGTAGCGCAGCTCCTCCAGCGCGGAGTCGGGCGTGGCCTTTCGCTGCCATGCGGCGTAGCGTTCGAGGCATTCCCGGCCGTCGGCTTCGGAGATGCCGGACGCGGCGCCTGGCGGGGGCAGCGGTCTGGATATGGCGTCGAGGACCCTGTCTAGTCCGTCTGCGAAGCCCACCGGGACGGCGCCGCGCCGCGACACCTTGAGGCCGTTGTCGCCCGGAGGGTTGTGCGAGGCGGTCACCATCACGCTCGCGTCGTAGCCGTCTTCCGCCGTGAAGAAGTACACCATCGGCGTGGTGCATAGTCCGATGTCGGTGACGTCGGCGCCGGACTCGGCCAGCCCCTTGACGAGCGCGTCGCGCACGTCTGCGCCGGTTTCGCGGCAGTCGCGGCCCACGAGCCAGCGCCTGGCGCCCAGCGTCGCCGGCAGAGCGCGTCCCACGCGGTATGCGGTGTCGAGCGTGAAATCGACGCCGAACGTCCCGCGCATGTCGTAAGCCTTGAAGAAAGCGCTCTCATTCACGGTTTGCATCGAAATCTCTTTCCGCCTGTTCGTTGGTGACGAAGCGTATGGCGCGCCATCCTGCGTCGCGCGCGCCCTGGCAGTTCGCCTCGGAGTCGTCGAAGAAGAGAAGTTCCTCGGCGGGCAGGCCTATGCGCGAGCGCAGGATTTCGTATATCTCCTTTCGCGGCTTGCAGGTGCGGACCAGCCCGGAGACGACAATGGCGTCGGCGAGCGCGATGAAGTCGGCGAAATGGCGCTGGAAGCGCACGGCCAGGTCCGGCGCCATGTTGGTGAGGATGCCGATCCTGTAGCCCTGCGCCTTGAGAGACTTCATCCAGGCCAGGGTGCGCTCGTTGCGGAACATCCACGAGGCGTAGTCGGCCTCGATCACTGCGGCGGTGGCGTCTTGCGGCACTTCGATGCCGGCGTCGCGCCAGGCGCGGGCGTAGAACTCCTCGATGGTGATGTCGCCTGCGTCGTAGTCGCGCCTGTGGGTGGCGAAGCCCTTTGCGACGGCCTCCCACGGTATGGAGAGCCTGGCCGCGACATCCCTGACGCGCTCCGGCATGGAGGTGGTCGTCATCACTCCGCCGAAATCGAACACTACTGCTTTCGTCTTTCCCATGTCTTTCTCGTTGCTGTCTGCGGCGGTGCGCCGCCGCGCGTGGTCATGCAAGGATTTCGTCTTCCACGGCCGCCGTCCCCTGCGGGCGGCGCGGGCGCAAGGTGGATAGGATCATCGCCGCGAGGACGGCGAATGCGATCGCCAGCGGCTTGTCGCCGAAGCGCACGTATGGCGTGGGCGCGGCGTCCGGCGCGGCTGGCGCGACGCGCTCCACCATGACGCCCCGCGCGTCGATGCGCGGCCTGCCGTTTTCGTCTGCCAGCCACGTGGCGACGCCCGAAGGCGATATTGCGCCCGTGACGCCGGAGTTGCCCACGCGCACGACCGGCAGGCCCGTCTCCACGGCTCGCGCGACGGCCTGCCAGGCGTGCTGGACGGTCTCTTCTGAACGTGAAAACCATGCGTCGTTCGTGATGAACACGAGGAGCCTCGCGCCCAATTCCGCGAGGCGTCGCACATGGGCGGAGTCGGTGTCCTCGTAGCAGATCGCCACGCCCAGGCGGACGCCGTCCAGCTCCAGCGTCTTGAGTTCGCCCGGCGTGCAGCTGCCGACCGGCGCGAGCCGCTGAAGCGAGGTGAAGGTCTTGTCGAACGGTATGAACTCGCCGAACGGTACGAGATGCACCTTGTCGTAGATTTGCAGCGTGTCGCCGGAGTAGAGTGCGGCGCAGTTGTAGAGGCGGCGCTCCGCGTCGCGCCGCGCGCCGCCGCCGAGCACCGCCTTGGCGCCGGTGGTCTCCGCCGCGAGGCGTGCGAACTCGCCGGCGCGCGCGGAGCCGACGGCGCCGAATTCGCCGAACGCGCTTTCCGCGAGGACGACGAGGTCGGGGCGGAGCGGAGCTGCGCCCTCCAGGAGGCGCGAGAAGGTTTCCAGCGGGTCGGCGCGATCGCCGGTGTCGAAGACGCACGGGAGATTCGGCTGGACGAGCGCGACGGAAAGCGAGGAGCCGCGCGGCGTCGCGGCAGGCGTGCGCACGGACGCCGCGAACACGCCCCATGCGAGCGCCAGCGGCAAGAACGTCTCGATGCTGCGCAGCCATTTCGGCGCTGCGCATGCGGTCTTCATGCGGTCCAGCCCGGCGAACATCCTCTCCGCGATGGAGGCGATCGTGCCCGCGACGAGCACCACGAGCGCGCCGACGAGATACACGCCGCCGAGCGCCGCCGGGTCGGCGAAGCCCGCGTTCACGGCCGGCACGCCGACGTGGTTCCAAGCGAAGCCGCCGAAGAGGCGTGAGCGCAGCAGCTCCAGCCCCGCCCACAGCACCGGCTCGACGAAGGCCAGCATGGCCAGGCGCCGCCAGTATGCGCCCCGCCTCGCCCAGAGCCATGCGGTGGAGGAAAGCCACCCGAACGCGCCGAAGTAGAGCGCGCAGTATGCGGCGAGGGCGAACCATCCCAGCGCGACGAGCGGCGCGGGTCCTCCGTTCTTGACGATCGCCGGCATCCAAGAGAGCGATGCCAGCCAGAAGGCCGCGCCGTTCGCCAGCCACACGAGCGTGGCTTTGCGCCTGTTGCCGCGCCTGGCCAGCCACAGCAGAGGGGCGAGGCCGAACACCACGTCCATCTTTTCGCCAAGCGGCGGGAACGCCGCCCACATCAGAAGCCCGGGCACGAGCCAGAGCGCGTTCGCCAGCATCGAGACTAGTTTCCTGAACATATGCGTTTCCTGTCGTATGCCGCCGTCATTCGTCCCACGAGATGTCGAAGCGCGTGGAGACGCCAGGCGGTGTTTCGAAGCGGCGCGGTTCGCGCCGCGCGGTGATCCACAGCGGACCCTGGCGCCGCACGACGAACGGTTCGTGGCAGTCGCCCGGCTTGTTCAGCGAAATGAAGAGCGGCGTCGCTTGGCGTTCGAGGAACTCCACCTCCGCTCCGGAGTCGGCCAGCGCGGCGAGGTTGGCTGGCGTGTTTTCGGGGCTTGCCACCACCCGCGAGACGCCGAGCGAGCGCAGCGCGGCCAGCGCCGCCGAGTTGAATGCGTAGAGCGTCCAGTCCGCCGTGACGTCGGCGACGCCGAGCGACTTGAGCATGCGCAGCGTGGCGAGGTCGGAAGCCTCCCATTTGGCGAAGCCCTCGCGCAAGTGCCGCTTCACCATGTGGCGGAGCCTTGCGAACTCCGCGTCCGGCGTGAAGACTGGCAGCGCGAGGCGGCAGCGCGCGGCGAGTTCCTGCGGGACGTCGCAGGGCTGAGAGTCGGCGCCGACAAGAATGATGACCTCCGCCCAGTCGCCTTCCGGCACCTGCTGGCCGACGCGAATCCTCGCGCGTCTCGCGGCCGAGCCGCATTCGGAAGCGGCGTGGAACGCGGCGAGCGAGCGCATGGCCGCGGCGACCTTGGCCTCGCGTCTCGCCGTCCTGTCTTCGTCGAGGCGGGCGACGAGGCGGCGGCGCAGGTCGTTCAAGACGCCGGCCGGCGCGAAGAGACTCTGCGGATCGTCGAGGGCGAGCGAAGACAGGAAGTAGTCGGTGCCGCCGAGTCTGGAGAACGCCTTTTCCGCGGCCTCTCGCGTGGCGGCGGGGTTTTTCGCGGCCGCGAACCCGCCGGTGGCGGTGACGCGCGCGCCAAGCGCCTCGGCGGAGATTTCGTGCGGCGCGATTGCCAGCGCGACGTCCAGCCCGGTCGTGCCGGGATAGTCGCTTGCGCGGTGGGAGGGCACCGGGAAGCGGCGCTTCATCTCGTTCGACATCGAGCAGCACACCGTGTCGCCGGGCGCGATTTCCGCCGCCTGCTCGCCAGTCAGCAGCACTTCTACGTCGGAGTGCGCTTCGGCGGAGAAAGCGACGGAGCGCGAAATCGCCAGGCGCATTTCGCCAATGCCGAAGCCGCACTTCTTCGCGCCGTCGCGCGCGACGATCTGCAGTCCGTCATGGCGCTCCAGCGGGCGGTTGGAGTGGAAGCGCAGCCAAGCGCGCCCCTCGCGGTCGCGCGTGACGCGCTTGACGGTGCCGATCTCCGTGCCGACATGGCCGAGCGACGAGGAGTCCAGCACGTCTTCTTCGCCCGTGCGCCCGTGCAGGTAGAGTTTGGTGGTGCGGCGCGAAAAGACGGTCTCCAGGTCGGCGGTGGATACGGTGGACGGCGAGCCGTCGAGGATTTCGCGGTAGTGGCGCACTGCGCTGGCCACGTAGAGAGGGCTTTTCATGCGGCCTTCGATCTTCAGCGACTTCACGCCCGCCGCCGCCAGCAGCCGCGCGTCGGCGCCGAGGCGCAGGTCGCGCATGGAGAAGGGGAAGGTGTTCTTGGCGTCGCCGCCCGCCATGCGGCAGCAGTATGCGCACCTGCCGCGATTGCCGCTGCGCCCGTTCTCCATCGCCGAGAACAGGCAGAGGCCCGAGAGGGAGTAGCAGAGCGCGCCGTGGATGAAGCATTCGATTTCGATGCCGCCGCGCTTTGCGATCGACTCGATTTCCGCGAGCGTCAGTTCGCGGGCGAGGACGGCGCGGACGAAGCCCAGTTCCTTGAGCGCGAGGACTCCTTCAAGGTTGTGCGCGACCAGCTGGGTGGAGGCGTGGAGCGCCAGCGACGGGAAGAATTCGCGCGCGATGCGCGCCACGCCGAGATCCTGCACGATCACGCCGTCCACCCCGATGTCGTCGAGCAAGGCCAGCTGCTCCGCCGCGCGGTCCATCTCGTCTTCTTCCACCACCGTGTTGAGGGTGACGTAGATTTTGCGGCTTCGCGCCTTCGCCACCCTCGCCAGCGCGCGCAGGTCTGGTTCGTCGAGGTTTTTCGCGAACGCGCGAGCCGAGAACGCCGTCATCCCGCAATACACCGCGTCCGCCCCGGCGGCGAACGCCGCGAGCGCCGTGTCGAAGTCGCCTGCCGGGGCGAGCAGTTCCGTGTCGTTCGCCGTCATGCCAGGTCGAAGTTTTCGCAGCGGCGCTTGACGCCTTCGCGGGGCTCGCACTCCGGCGGGATAGTGAGAGGCGGCAGCGGCGCGTCAGGCGCGTCGAGCGTCCGCCATGCGGCGGCGTGTATGGGCAGGCCCTGCGAACGGAACTCCGTCTCGAACTCCGTCCAGACTTCCGGCGGGCGCTCCATGGGCGCGACAGGCTCGTAGCGGCTGTCTGCGGCGAACCATTCGCGCACGGCCTGGAAATATTCCGCATGGTCGGTGGCGAACTCAATGCGCCCGCCGATCTCCAGGCGTTTCCAGAGCGCGTCGAGGAAGCGCGGGCCGAAGAGGCGGTGCGAATGGTGCTTTTTCTTCGGCCATGGGTCCGGGAAGAAGACGAAGACCTTTCTGGCGTGGTGGGCCGGCAGCAGGTAGTGGAAGGCGTACAGCGCCTCGAGGCGCAGCACGCGCAGGTTGCGTATGCCGGCGCGGCGGCATTTGCCGATGACGCTGCGCACCCTGCCGAGCATCCTTTCTATGCCCAGGAAGTCGCAGTCCGGGTTGGCGGCGGCGCGGCGCGTGAGGAAGGTGCCCGCGCCGCACCCGACCTCGATCTCCAGAGGTCGCTCCAGGTCGAACTCAAGCGGCTTGCAGGGGTCGGCTACCTTTATGAACCAAGGTTCTTCCAGCGGTTCTTTCTTCATCCTCTCGCAGTCCTTCGTGTGATGCGCACATTATAGCATAATTTGCCGATTGTGTGGCGGGTGTAGTTCATCGG
>CAMOIK010000046.1 GCA_946615875.1 uncultured Verrucomicrobiota bacterium
TGTCGAGGACCGCGTCCTGACCCGGCTCGACCGAGAGCTTTTCAATCTCGATCTTCTCACCGACCTTGACAAGCACCTGCTTGCCGCCGGTTTCGAGTACTGCGTATGCTTCCATTGCCGTTTACCTTGCTTTCTTTCGCCTTCCATGTGGGAACCTTTCCCACGAAAGGCTGAAAGCACATATGATACCATATTTGTGCCGTGCGGCGCAAGGGGGTATTTCGGCTTTTTTCGCTTATTGGAGACGCCTTTGTTCCGGGTATCCCGTGGCAAAGGCGCTCTTGAAGCGGGCGCCGGCATGGCAGATCATCTACTTCGCCGTTTCCTCGACGCGAGGCTTGAAGCTTGACTTGATGCGTTGCCCAAGCTTGTAAACGAGGACGCCGTTCAGACCTCCTTCCGCCGCCTTGGCCGAGAACTTGCCCAGCAACCCTTTGCCCATGGACGACAGCAACTTGTCGGCGATCTCCTCGGATGCAGTTTGCGCGCCATAAGCGACGCCGACGGCGACTAGTCCGCGCAAGCCAAGTCTTATCGCCTGGAACCGTGTTATGCGGCGCCTGTAGATACTGGCCAATTCCGTTACCATGCTGACGGAATGGTACAATACCGCCATCATGTCAAATAGCTTCCACGGGCTTGCGCTTGTCGTCACCCATGCAAATCCAGCGCGTTTGCGGATGCATACTGATGCAACATTGTCTTGAATTGCCTCAAGCGAACGGAATTTCTCCATCCAATCGCCGTAGTCGTCTGGATCTTGGCTCAACGACCGCAACGTTCTGGCGCACTCTTCTTTATGCAGAATCCGTTTGGCATACTCTTCGTAGCTCATGCCGTCCGGGAATGCATCCCCGCTCTTTTTGTTTCGCAGGTATCGATGAAGCAGTTTCGCCTGGGCGGCCGTCGTATCGGCCGTTGACGCCTGCTCTATGCGGGGAAGCTTCCGGAAAATCCTCGCGAGCGCATAAAGGGCATGGAGAATCGCCGCAATGCAGACGAGAATGCCTGCACAAGCAAGTTCGCGCAGCACTATCGGCAACGCCAAGGCATCGCGCAGCACGAAGGCGCTTTTCACAAACAGCGCCGAAAGGAGCGCGATCGCTATTGCAACCGGCACCGCCAAGAACCAAGTGCCGCGTTTTGCGTCTTTCCCGTCCACGCCATTGTCTTCCGGCGAATCGCATTCTGCATCGGCCGGGCCTTTGTTGACAGCCTGCTTTTCCGCCTCTTCGCTTATATGGTCGGCAGGGTGAAAAGTCTTGTCGCCTTCGCGTCGGCTCCCGGCAGGGGTTTCCGCGACAAGCATTGGCTCTTGTTCTGGCGCGGCGGGGGCTGACATGGGGGCTTTTTCGACAGGCAAAGGCTGCTGCGCGGCCTTGCCTGCATGGTCGCCTGGACGATATGTATTGTCGCCTTCTCGCATGGCACAATCCTCCTGTCAGTCTATTTGGAGCATCATCCGCGCAATGCGGCCCAAGTGGATGTTTTTCGGGGGAATGTCTTTGCGTCCCATCTTCAAAGGCGCTTTCGCACGCGCGAAGACATATTTGCCCGCGTCCCAATCCTCATCCCATTTGGCTGGGGCCTTCGCGGCGTCCGTCGCCTCCAAATCCGCGCACACGGCGGCGCAATAAGTGTATTCTATCTTGTCGAAGCCGCAGTTCCTGGCATTGCTTTGCAGAAGTTCCTTGGCCAGGCCCGCGATGTTGCCGCGATAGTCCTTGTGGACCAAATCCGCTTTTGTGGCGACGGCTATCAGGCGCGAGAAATGGCAGCCCTCGATAACGGCCTTCAGCCACTCTTTGCCCTTCGTCATGATCGCTTCTTCCTGCCGCCATGTATTGACTATGGCATTGAAACATCCCTTCGAAAGGTCGTGTTCGGCGTTGTAGGCAGCCATCCCGTTCGCCAAGACGCCGGTGACATCCACAAGATATACGATGTCGTCCGCCCTCTTGAGCCATTCCCATATAGGTTCGACGATCGCGCGTTTGTATTCATCGTATGCCGCCCCAAACTCCTTTGCGAGGCGTTCAAAATCGCCATTTTCAAAAGCAGACTCCGGCAGAGGCGCGAACTCTTTGCCCTTGAGCCCGATTGGATACTTTTGCAATTCTGCCCTGTATTCTTCCGGACTGCCGTCTATGGTCTTCCCTTCGGCAGATATTCTGGCTGTCGAAGGCGTTATTGACGCATTCGCCCCCTTGGCATACAACTCTTTCAACACATCGCGATACCCGTCAAGCAAGGCGTTCTTGCTCTCGCCGTTCGCAGAGGCCAGTTCCCTGAAGATGGTCTCCCAGTCCATCCCCGATTCGGATAGCTGGTTGGTTGTCGCCATCGACCATTCGCGGAATGTGCGCTTCAACATCCCGAAGTCGGCCGTGCGCTCGCCTGCTATGTCAAAAATCTCCAGCTTGCGCGCCACCACGTCTCTTCTGTACCACTTGGGCTCGCGCCGTTTCAGCCTTACGTCAAGGCAGGCGACGGATGCGGAATATGTTTTCTCGGGCCACTCGGGCGATTCAAAGAAAAGTTTCCGCCTGTACTTCTCCTGCGGGAAGCGATCGAACCCTGCCACCTTCCCTTCATTGGTCATCCGCGCGCCAGATACATCCCATTCGCCCCCCAGATTGAGTCTTTCGGGATCGTAATGCTCAAGGTTGTCCAGCAGCGACGTGATAAATACCGTCTTGCCGGCGTTGTTGCCGCCAAGAACCGCAATTCTGCGAGTGTTCATTTTCTTCCCTCCGACAAATTTCTTCATGTCGTCGTTCTCCTTCTCCCTCTGCGCTTCAACAACCGTCTCCCTTCCTCGGATTTGCGCCTTGCCAGACGATATTATACCAAATTTGCCGCGAACCGTGCCGCCGTCTCTTCGCGCAGGCGGCGGCATGGTTCGCCGCAAATTTGGTATAATACGCGCCATGCACGGGTTATCCGAGAAGATGCCGCACGTGGCGATCCTGCTGGACGGCTCCTACGCGACGCATTCGCAGATTCTCCGGGGAGTGCTGCGATTCACGCAGCTGCACTCGTCCTGGACCCTCGACGTGCGCTTCGGACGGCGCGGCGAGCCGACGAGATTCGACGCGGCGAACTGGAACGCGACCGGCGTGATTGCGAGCCGGATGCCGCCGGACCTCGCCGACCAGATACGCCGCCACCGCACGCCGTTCGTGGCTATCAACGACATCGCGGCGGAGCTTTCTCCGGTCGCCAGGATATCCTGCGACAACGGTACCATCGCCCGCCTCGCCGCGGACGCGCTGGCCGGCGCGGGCTTCACCAGTTTCGCCTTCTTCGGCGAGCGCAGCGGCGTATCGTGGTCGGCGGAGCGCGAGCGCGTCTTCCTCGAAGAGATCGCCAGGCGCGGCTTCGAATGCCGCACATACCGCCACGACGCCGCGAACGCCGCCGCCGACGTCCGCCGCCTGCTCGATTGGCTCGTCGCGCTGCCGCGCCCCACAGCGCTTTTCGCCGCCTACGACATCGGTGCGAGGCAGGTGCTGGACGCCTGTCTCGCGGCCGGACTGGCCGTGCCGGGCGATATCGCCATTCTCGGCGTAGATAACGACGAAATCCTCTGCGAGACGGCGATGCCGACGCTTTCCAGCATCCCGCTTTCCGCCGAGGACGCCGGTTTCCGCGCCGCGGAGCTGCTGGACGCCGCCATGGCCGCCGGCCGCGCCTCCTCCTCCGCGCGTGCGGAGGACGTCTTCTACACCGGCACGGGGGTGGTCATGCGGCGTTCTACCGAGCACGACACGGCGGGCGACGCGCTGGTGCGCCGCTGCCGCGCGCTGATCGATGCGAACATCGGGCGGCCTTTCAACGTCTATGACCTCGTCTCCAGCCTCGACGTCTCGCGCCGCACGCTGGAGATGCGTTTCCGCGCCGCGACAGGACGCTCGCTCAACGACGAAATCACCGATCTGCGCATCCGCCGCGCGCAGCGGCTGCTTGCGAAGACGTCGCTCACGCAGGCGAAGATCGCCGTGATGTGCGGTTTCTGCGGCGCGAGCCACATGAGCGCCGTGTTCCGCCGGCGCCTGGGGGCCAAGCCCTCCTCGTTCAGGGGCGAATCCGCCCGCTGAGCGCGAAGTCGATGATGTCCGCCGGCGAACGGGCGATGCGCGTGGCGTGCGCCAGTTCGTCCGGCCTGCCGTAGCCCCACGCCACCCCTATGGAGTCGATGCCGTTTGCCTCCGCCGCCGTGAAGTCGCCCAGCGTGTCGCCCACCATTGCGCAGTCGGCGGCGGCGGCGCCCGTCTCGCGCATGGCGAGCGCGAGGAGGCGGTCCTTGGAAAGCTTGCCTATCGGGTCGTCCTTGTGCATGTCGCCGGTGTAGAGACCGTCGAAGACGTCGAACCATCCGAAGCGCACGGCCATCGCCCTGGCGCCGAGGAACCGCTTGTTGGTGGCTATGTATGCGCGTGCGCCGCGCGCCTTGAGTTCGCGCACGGCGTCCAGGACGCCCGGGTATTCGGCGGTGGCGGGGAAGCCGTCGCCGTCGTAGTGCCTGCCGAATCCCTCGCGTATGGACTGCGCCATGGCGTCGGTGCAGCCCGGGATCAGCTTGAAGGCCATCTCCTCCAGCGTGGGGCCGGCCACGAAGTCGCGGTCGAAGTTCGGGCAGACGATGCCGAGGTCGGCGAGCGCGGCTTTCCAGGCGCCGCGTATGTCGGCGTCGGTGTCGGCCAGCGTGCCGTCGAGATCGAAGAAGATGGTCGTTTTCATTGCGTCGTTCGTGCGTTGCGTGGCGGACTGCCGGCGCGCGGCGTTCCGCGCCCGGCTGGCGGTGTTCATGCGATTTCGTCTTCGCAGGCGGCGATGGCGGCCAATGCCTCCTCCGGCGTCTGCGCCAGTTCAAGTCGCTCTATGAGGTCGGTGCCGTGCGCGATCACGGCGAGGCGGGCGAGTATGCGCAGGTGCTGTTCGTGGTCGGTGGAGCACACGAGGAAGAAGTGGCGCGTCCCCTCGCCGTCTGGCGCTCCGAAGAACACCGGGCGGCGAGTGCGGCCGTATGCGACGAAGGTGTCCTCGAAGAAGTATGGGTCGTGGTATTTGGGGTGGAGGAACGCCGCGCCGTGGCCTATGGCGGTCGATGCGGCGTCTTCGCGCTCTACCAGCGCTCGGTAGAACCCTTCCTCGTCATAGACCAGCCCGGAGGCGATGGCGAGGTCGGCCATGTCGCGTATCGCGCCGCCGCGCGTCTTCGCGTGGACGTCCATGTCGATGGAGTCGAGGCGGAAGAGCGGCGCCGCGCGCCAAGCGCCGCGCGACGAGCCCGGCAGGTCGCGGACGAAAGCGTCGTGGAGGGCGCCTAGTTCTCGCCCGTCCGCCGCGAGGAGGTTGCGCTGCGCCCACTCGTCGAGATCGCGGTGGTCGAACCACCAGTCGCCGCCGTGCTGCGCGGCGGGGATCTCGCCGCGCTGCGCTACGTGCTTGAGTTCGTTCGCGTCCACCTTGACGTGCTCGGCGGCGGCGCGGAGGTTGAGGACTTCGCGGCTCATCTCGCCCCCCTCCCTCTCGCCGGACCCAAGGCCCGGACGAGTTCGACGGCCACCATGTCTTCGTCGCTCGCGCTCGTGGCGGACATGAGGCGTTCGCGCAGGGCGAGGAAGCGCATCCTGGCCGTGCGCAGTTCGTTCAGCGTCCAGAGGCGCAGCGACGCGGCCATTCTCCTGGCCGCCCAAGGCTTGAGGTCGCGCAAGGCGGCATCAAGGCGACCTGCCTCGGCGGCCGCCTTCAGCTCCACGAGCTGCCGGAACTGCTTCTCCGCCATGGCCGAGACCATGATCGCGTAGCCGTTCTGTCCTTCGAGCCGCCTCGCCGCCTCTATCGCCTTGCGCGCGTCGCGTTCGCAGATGGCGTTCGTCACGTCCCACGGGTTCGTCTCGACGCCCGCGCCGGGCGAGGAGACGGCGGCGACGTCATCCGCCGAGACGGAGGTCGCGCCATCGCCCAGATAGGCTTTCATCTTGTCGAGTTCGCTGTATATGGAGCGCGTGTCCTGGCCGACCGTCTCCAGGAACCTCTCAAGCGCGTCCGGCGCGAAGGAGAGACCGAGTTCCGCCGCGCGTTCCGCGGCGCGCGCCGCCGCGTTGGCGCCCTGCTTGGCGGGGAACACGATCATTTCGCCGGCGGCGAGGGTCTTGGCGACGATGCTCGTCGGCAGCAGCGCCGGGCCGGAGATTATGAACTTCTGGTTGTCCGGGAAATCGATGGCGGCAAGCTCCTTCGCGAGTTTCTCGAGCGCCTCCTTCACCGCCTGGGAAGGCGCGCGGCCCGCGCCTTTCTCCTTTTCTACGCCGCCGCCGTCGCTGGCGTGGCCGCCCGGCAGGAACTTGACGTTCTTCCACCACGTGACCTTGCGCGGCGCGAGGAAGGGCGGCGTCATGGCGCTTTCCCTGGCGGCGGATATGTCGCGCAGCTGCGTCTCCTCCACCACGGACGTGTTGGAGTCTATCGTTTCTAGTCCCGTGCCGTCGCCGACGATCTTCTTCGCGGCTTCCGCCACGAGGAAATCGTCTGCGCCTATTATCGTGTAAAGTCCCGCCATGGTCATTCCGCCTCGAACGATACTTCCACGCTGTAGAACCCGCGCTCCGCCGCCGGGATCTCCACGGACGTGCCCTCCACCTTCTTGATGAACGGCAGCCGCGCCGCCGGTTCGTCCCCGCCGAACAGCGCGGTCCAGAGCTTCACGCCTTCTACGGCGCGGGCGTTTTCCGCGGTGGTCACCACCACCTTGCCGCCCTGCACCGCTATGTTCGCCTTGAGCGTGTCGTCCTTCCTCCACGTCTTGTCGAGGCCCAGTATGTAGCAGACCCATCGCGGATGCCCGTTCACCGCCTTGCCTTGCAGGAAATCCTGCCACGTGAGGTCTGGGTCGAACTCGCGGTTGTCGGCAAGCCCGCGGAAGTCCATCCATTCCTGCAACGCGGCGTCCCGCGCGATGTATGCGCCGCCGTCGCCGATGGAGAGGCTGTCCGACGGCTGCGTCCTTGCCGCCCACAGCCCGTCGTCGGCGCATTCGAGCCGCCAGCCGTCGGGGTCCGCCAGGACGAACGCGCCGCCTGGCTTCGCGCTCCACGAGATCAGGCGATGGCGCTTCTCGCGCGTCCTCACGCCCTGCGCGAACGCGATAGTCGCCGTGCCGGAGGCGAACGTCGGCGGTTGCGCGAAATCCAGCGAGGCGTCCGCGGAGTCGAAGCGCAGCGTGGCGCCGTCGCGGATCCTAAGGCCGATGGAAGGGGAGGCGGCGGTGCAGGCGAGACGCGCCCCCGCGCCCTTGACGAGCAGCGTCCCGGCGACGTCTATGCCGTTGTAGGCCGTCCAGGCGGCGCCGGCGCCGATCGCGGCCGTCGCGCCCGCTTTCAGCGTGACGGAGGCGGATTCCCCGGCCGACGGCAGTTCGGCGGCGGAGGCTATGGCGCCGAAGACGATGCGCCGCCCGCTCGCGATGCCGTTGTTGTCCGCCGCGCCGATCGATATGGAGCCCGTGTAGTTCGATGCGGTGTTGAACACGTATGCCTGGCGCTGGCCGGAGGAGAAGACCATGTCGCCGTCTCCTTCGAGCGCGCCGAACACGTTGTGGTTGCTGGAATATCCGTTGGAGGTGGAGAAAGTCCCCTCCAGCGCCAGCGTCCCGGCGAAGGTGGCGTCGTTGTTATTCAGCCAGTTGATGGCGCAGTCCGCCAGCAGGATGCGCGACGCCGCGTTCCCGTAGAGCTCGAGGCGGACGTCCTTGGTGGCGTCGTTCGCGGCCAGATTGCGCAGCTCCACAGTGCCGCGCCATGCGGCGTTTGTGAAGCCTAGGCCCTCGTGCGGCAGCGCACCGTCGCAGACCAGCGTCCCCTCGCCGGATAGCGCGACGACTTCCGGCCCGATGTCGGCGAGATTGACGCGCCCGCCTGCTGGGATTTGCAGCGTGACGGTGCCCGCCACGCAGGCGGAGAGCGTGCCTCCGGCGACCGACATCTTCCAGACCTGCCCGTCGCCGAGCGCGGGAAGCGCGTTCGTGTCGATCGCGTCCGCGCCGGAGATCGCGCCGGACGCCGCAAGCAGCGGGAACGAATCGCCTACGGCCAGGCTGCCCGTCCCCGCGAGGCTCACGGCCACGCCGGACACGTCCACGGCGCCGCCGACGGAAAGCGGCGCCGCGCTCCCGCCGACAGCCATGGAGAGGCGCGAGCCGGCGGCCAGCGCGAGCGAAGGGACGGCGAGGCTGCATCCTTCGGCGATGTTGAGCGTCGCCCCGCGCGCCAGCGTCCATCCCGCGCCGCACGCATTCGCCGACGAGAATGCGACGGTGAAGACGCCGTTGCTCACGATCGTCGGGCCGGAATGCCCCAGCGGCTTCCTGGCCACGATTTCGCCGCCGCCTTTCTTCACGATGCCGAAGCCCTCGGTGTTCGGGCCTTCCCTTGTCGCGATGTCGAGCGTCAGGGTCTTGCCGTCCGCCACGTCCACCGTCTCGTTCGCGTAGCGGATGCACAGGTAGCCTTTGCCCGCGCCGTCCTCTATCAGCGAATCGTCGGTCGCGGCTATGCCCTTGCCATGCATCCTGTCTAAGCGGTTGCTGGTGCAGACCGTGCCGCCGGAGAGCTCCAGGTGGCGGCGCATGTGCTCCATAGAGCCGTTGAACGTGACCCGCCCGCCTTTTTCGACCGACATCGGCGTCTCGACGTAGGTGCCCGTCGCTGCCGTCGTGTCGAAGACCAGATGGCCGCCGTCGGCCACCGAGAGGCGGGTGTAGCCAAAGAGCCCGCCGTCCTTGTGGAACGGTCCTTTGAAGCGCACCGTCCCCTCGCCGACGCGGAAGTGCGCCGTGGAATAGCTGTCCGTGGTGTAGTTGAAGTGGTCGAAGACCTGCGTCCTGCCCGCGCCCGGCGCCACCGTGAGAGTGGTGTGCGCGTCCAGGTATATCTCGCCGGCGCAGTGCGCGTATGCAGAGTCGGCCACCACGTTAGTGCCGAACGGGGCGTTGAAGGCGAACGTGCAGCTTGGCGGCAGGGTCAGCTTCTTCGCGTCCAGGCGCACCGGCATGTCGAAGGCAAGGCTGCCGCCTGGCGATATTGTCTCGCCTGGAAGCGCCAGCAGGGCCTCGTCGTCTCCTTTGGCGAAGCGGTAGTGCGACAAAGGCGCGTTGAAATCGACCCGCCCGGGCGAGACCCGACCCTTGACCGTCACGACCGGGGACGCGGCTCCGGCGATGTCGTGGAACGCGACGGTGTCGCCGTCGAGGTAGTATGTGGATGCGCCGTCCCATGCCAGGACGGAAGAGTCGCCGCCGGTCCAGACGCCGCATCCGCCCTTTCCGGCCTCGCCGGACCACGAAAGCCCTTCGAAGAGGGTGATCGAGCGCATGGAAAGCGCCACGCCGTTGGTCACGGCGCAGGCCGTGACGGTCTTCGTGCCGCTGATCGTCAGGCGGACGGCCTGGCCCGGCTCCGAATGCGCAGAGTTCCTGTTCGGTGTCGAGCCGTCCAGCGTGTAGTATATGGAGGCGTTGGCGTTGCTGTTCGTCAGGACCAGCGTGCGGTAGCCGGAGGAGTATTCGCCGTCGGAGCAGTCGCGCCCGTCCTTGTCGAGGAAGCGCACGTCCCAGTCGTAGGGCTTGACGTGCTCCTGCCACTGCGAGACGCTCCCGTGGGTCGCGGCGAGCACGCGACGGTTGTCGTTGCTCTCCGCCGTGCCGACCGGCACCCCGTAGTCCTGCGGCGTTATCTCCGGCGTCGAGAAGTAGGGGACGGGAAGGTATTCGCCGGTGTAGGGTTCGGTGTAGGAGTAGGCCATCACTGTGTAGCGCCGGATGCCGTTCGCGTCGGTGAAGTGGTAGCCGCACGAATACTGGGTGGACTGCGGTCCGGAGTTGGAGGGGCCTTGCCTGTTGCTGTGGCCGCATCCCATGTTGTGTCCGGTCTCGTGGCTCATCGTGTAGCGGGAATGGACGGTCTTGATGTCGCAGACGTTGCAGTTCAAGCGGGAGCTGCCGAATCCCGCGATGCCGTCCGGCGCCACGCTTTCGAGGCCGTAACCTATGCCTGAGGTGCCGCCCTCCGTCCTGTCCACGAGGAGCGTCACGATGTCGGCGCCGAACTTTTTGCGCAGGGCGTGGACCGGCGCGAACACCCCCGACCGCTCGCGCAGCGCACCGAGCAGGGAGTTGTTTATCGCGCTGTATCCGGCGTCGATTTCCGCCACGCCGACGAGGCGGTAGAAGAATAGGTGGTCGAGCCGCGAGTTGGCCAGCACGGAGTTCATCTTGCCCACGGCGTAGTCGGCGAACGAGAGGATGTCGTCGGCCTCCGGGCATTCTCCGGCGGCCAGCCACGCCTTCGCGCCCTTGTCGAACGCCACGAGGATGTCGATCACCGAGCGCTGCTCCGCCGTCGCGAAGGCGTCGGGATCGGTTTCGCTCGCGCCGAGACGGCTGCGCGAAAGAGTTCCGGCCGCGGCCTCCGCCTCCGGCGCGGCGATTGCCGCGTCTTCGTGCTCGCAGGTGGCGCAGCGCCCGGGGCGCTGGCTGGAATTGTCGCGCTCGAAGACCTCCGCCTCGCCGCCGCGCCATCTCACGGTGTATTGCCGCAGCGCTTTGCCGTGGTCGATCGAAATCCTCCCGCCCTGCGCCGTCGCCTTGACTATGGCGTCGGCGCCGTTCGCGGCGTCGCGGGCGATGAACGACCGCCCGGCGACTCCGGGCGGCGGAGCCGCCACCACCTCCAGCTGGAAGCGCGTGTCGCCGAACATCTTCAGATGGATGGTGTCTCCTACGGCAAGGCCGCACAGCGCCTCGCCGCACGCCGCTGCCGTCTGCACCGAGCGGCGCAGCACGGGATGCCTCGCCGGACGCGGCGACGCGCCGTCGAAGTCGAGTGTGTATTCAGCAGCCGCGCCGCAAAGCGCCGCGAGCGCCGCCACCATCGCGCATATGGTGCCCCTCATAGCCTTTTCATTTAGTTTCAACGCCCTACGGCGCATATTATACCATATTTTCGCGATTGAAGGGAAGACCGGCGGGAAGGGGAGGCGCGGGATGCATAGGGCGCCCTGCGCTCCATACATGGCCAACTGCGGCTCGACGGGGGGGGGGGGAGCGACAGCAAAATGCACGTCATGGCACTTGCCACGTGAAAAACAGATGTTTTCGCCGTGGAAGGGGATGCGCGGCTTCAGGGCCGCAGGATGCCGAGTTCGTAGGCGCGGCCGACCGCCGCGGCGGAGGAAGGGGAGTCGAGTTTGAGATAGATGGCCTTGACGTGCGACTTGACGGTCTCGACGCCGATGCCGAGCGCCAGCGCGATGTCTTCGCGGGTGTGGCCCGTTGACATGAGCGTGAGCACCTGGAGTTCGCGGGGGCTCAGGACGGAGCCCGTGCCGGCCGGCACTTCGTCCTGCACGAACACCTTGGGGTCTGTCGCGATGGTGCGCAGGGCGGAGAGGATGCGGTTGCGGTCCGATCCCTTCGGTATGTAGCCGGCGGCGCCGAGCGCGCGCGCCTTGTCCACTTCCACCTGCAGCGGCATGCCCGCCATCAGCAGCACGCGGATCGTCGGGTGTATCTTCCTCATCGCCTTCAGGGTCTCGAAGCCGTCCATGACAGGCATGCGTATGTCCATGAGGACGGCGTCCGGCCTGCCGTCGCGGCACTTGTCCACGGCCTCCTTGCCGTTTGCGGCGGCGCCGAAGAGCGCCAGCCCCTTGGACGAGGCGATCAGCGCCTCCAGACCGTCGCGGACGATCGGATGGTCATCGACTATGAGCACTTTGATGTCTTTCATTTCTCGGAGGCCTTCAGGGTGAGTTTTACCGTCACGGCAGTCCCCTTGCCGGGGGTGCTGTCGAAAGAAATCGATCCGCCCAGGTGCGCGATTCTCTCGCGCATGGAGTTCAGCCCGTAGTGCCCCGCAGGCACCGGGCGAGAGGTGTCGAAGCCGACGCCGTTGTCTGCTATGCTCAGCGTGAGCGCGTCGCCGGAAAAGTCGATGTGGACGCGGACCTTGGTGGCGTAGCCGTGGGTGAGGGCGTTGCCCACCGCCTCCTGCAGGATCATGAGCAGCGAGCCGGAGACCATGCGCGCCAGCCGCGGTTCGCTCCCGGCGGACGTGATCTCCACTATGTCCTTCCAGTGCGCCATGCGTTCGGCGGCGTAGCGGAAGAGGCCGGAGAGGCTGGCGGGGCCCTCGGACTCCTCGCCAAGCCCCCAGAGGACGGTCCGCAGCTGCGTCTGGGTGTATGCGAGCGAGGAGGTGGCGCGCGCAAGCTGCTCGGCGGCGCCCTTGCAGTCGCCCTCGTCCATCATGTTCTGGGCCGCGCCGATGCGGAACATGGTGCCCGCGAGCAGTTGCTGGAAGTCGTCGTGCAGGTCGCGGGAGAGGCGGAGCCGTTCGCGGTGGGTGGCCTCGAAGGCGACTTCGTCGCGCACGCGCCGCCGCATCGTCTCGAGCAGGCGGCGGCGAAGCAGCGCGGCCCACAGGAACACGACGAGCGCGACGCCGAGGCTCGCCCCCGTCACCGCCCATATCTTCGCAGGCGTCCAGAACGGAGCGCGGGAGAGGACTTCCACGCCGTTGATGTCGGTCGGCATCACGCTGACGTCTGTGAAGTCGGTCATGGCGTGGTGGGTCGAGTCGTTCACTGGCGAATAGAGCATGATGCCGTTCACGCGCACCGTGGCCCCCAGCTTCAGGTCGTCCGGCAACGGGGTGTTGATGTTGATGCGCGACGCGGCCTGGAAGCTGTAGTCGCCGTCGCCGACCTGTATCTGCGTGATGCTCTGGCGCCTGTTTATGTCGCGCACGACGCCTTCGCACGACACCATCTCGCCCCACAGGTCTTCGGCCCCCGCCGTGTTCAGCGG
>CAMOIK010000047.1 GCA_946615875.1 uncultured Verrucomicrobiota bacterium
TGCCGCGTTTTTTCGCCCGCCTATCGAGCCGTGCCAAAAATGGGTAAACTCCAGTGGCGCTCCGTTGCGGCTGGCGGCGAAATATGGTATAATATCCGGGCATGATACGAGACAGGTTTTTCACTCGATTGGACTGGGCGGCTTTCTGGACCGCCACGTTGGCTACGTTCGCCGTGTATTTCTACACTCTCGGCCCTTCCGTGGGACTTGAAGACTCCGGCGAACTGGCGACTGCGGCGGCGCATCTCGGTGTGCCGCACCCGCCCGGCTATCCGTTCTGGACGCTGTGCAGCTGGCTGTTCTGCAAACTGTTTTCGTGGGTGACATACATGGGACATCCCACGCCGGCATGGGCGGTCTCTTGCTGTTCCGCCGTGTTCGGGGCCCTCGCCGCCGGATGCACCGCCATGCTTATCTGCCGCTCGGCCCGCGATTTCATCGGAGAGGACGCCAAGGGCGCCCTCTCCTTCGCCGGCGGCGTGGCGGGGGCGCTCACGTTCGCGCTCAGCCCGGTCGAGTGGTCGCAATCGACGATTGTGGAGATTTACTCGCTGAACGCGCTCTTCCTGATGTGGGTGTTCTTGCTGTCATATCGCTGGATGCGCAAGCCGTCGGACAAGATCCTGTGGTTCACCGCGTTCGTGTTCGGCCTGGGCCTCACCAACTACCAGGTGCTGCTCTTCGCCGTCGTTCCTCTCGCGCTCATAATAATGATGAAGAACATCGGGCTTTTCCGCGACGTCTTCATCTACCTCATACCCGTCGCGCTCACCTACCAGATCATGCAGATCGGGCAGCTCGGCGCGGCCAGCCCTTTGATGCAGCGCGACGTGATCGACAAGCACATTCCCGTCGGCGTGACGGAGAAGCTCTTCGGCGACGACCTTCTTCTGCACCGCTACGGCTACGGCGCCTTCAAGGACCTGGCCAGCGGCGAAGGCATTTCGCGGCGCATGGCGTCCATATGGCGCAGGCAAGGTTTTTCGCTCAGCCCTGAAATCGTCGATGGCATGGAGAACACGGGATCGTTCTCCTTGACTGCGCACACGTCCGCCTGCCCATCGACGACGCTGATCGTCATAGGCGCCATCCTGGTCGTCGCCGCGATCGTCGCCGCTCTCGTGATTCGCAGGCGACGCGGCCTGGAGAAGGCGCAAAAGGCGCTTGTCGCCGTCGGCGGCGCTGGCGTGGGCGCGTTCGTCCTGTCGATGCTGTTTTCTTCGGAGGCGTCGTGGGGCGGCGCCAGATACGAGATCGCGCCATTGGTGGAGCCTATGTGGTATGCGGCGATAGCGACGCTGGTGGCTGCTGCCGCGGTTTGCGCGGCCGGCGTCGCTCTGCATATCGAAGGCGACGGTGGCGCGGCGGACGAAAGCGCTTCGACATGGCGGCGCTTCGCGATCCTCGTTGCCGACAACGTGCGTTCGCTCGCGAATCTGGGTGGCACGGCGAAGAAGTGGCTGATGGCAGCGTGCGCTTTCGCGCTTCTCGCCGTGGTTGTCGCGCTGCTCGTCCCGAAGGCGGGGACGTTTTCGCTGGCCGACCCGGTGATGGACATGCAGCTGGAGCTGCAGCGCAGCGTCAATCCAGGGCGCATGATGACGTATTCCAAGGTGTATTCAGGCCCGGCATATCCCTGGGCGAAATCGACGTTCGTGTTCTCGTCGCTGATCGCCCTGCTTTTCTTCCTATGCTCGCTGACGAAGCGCGGCCTCCTTTTCGCTATTCCCGTCGCCGCGATGCATATAGCGGCGTTCACGCTGCTGCGCAACGGCGCGATGCACGGTTTGACCCATCCGGCGAGCTGGTGGTTCTGCTGGGCGATCGCCTGGAACTTCGTGCTGCTCGCCCTCGCGTGGCTCACGCTGCCGCACGGCCGCAGCGTGGCCGGCGCTGCGTTCTTCGCGCAGCTCGGCGTCTCGTTCTACGCATACATGCCGGTGGTCAGCGACTTGCGCAACCCGCCGATGAACTGGGGATACCCGCGCACATGGGAAGGTTTCAAGCATGCGATCATGCGCGGACAGTACGAGGCGATCGGCGTGCCCAGCTTCGAAAGCGCTGAGAAGTTCCTCGGTTTCGTATGGCAGCAGATGAAGCACTACTGCGGCGACGTGAAGGAGCAGTTCACGGACGCTCTGCTCTTCTTCCTGCCAGTGCCGTTCATCGCAGGACATTGGCTGGTCGCCAAGGCGCACAAGAAGACGTTCTGGCAGTGGATGGGAGCCGTCGCAGCATGCTTCGCCATGATGTCTTTGCTCCTCATGCTGCTGGCGCAGGTCAAGGGCGACGTGCAGGACGGCTTCATCCAGAAGGTCAAGTTCATTTCCTCCCACGCCATGATTGCGTTGTGGATCGGCTACGGACTGGTGTTCGCCGGCGCGGCCGGCCTCAAGGCGAGGGCGTGGGCCGCCGCCAAAGGCTGGCCGTTCGTCAAGAGCGAGCGTCGCTACGTCGTGGGCTTTGCCGTTTCAATCATTCTCGTGGCTTTCGCGGCGCCGATCGTCCAAAACTATACGGACGACGAGATGGTGTTCAAGCTCGGAGGGTGCGAGCAGAACGGCCACACGTTCGGCTGGCAGTTCGGCGCATACCAGCTCGACGGCGCGAAAGCCGTGCGCGAACAGATCGAGGCCGACGAGGAGCCGCTGCCCGACCCGGCGTGGCCGCCGCCGATGGAACCGTTTTCCATATTCTTCGGCGGCACCGATCCGGGCCGCTTCGTGCCGACGTACATGATATACTCGGCTCTATACCGCCCCGACGTTTATCTCATCACGCAGAATGCACTTGCGGACGAGACTTACATGTCGGTCGAGCGCGACCTCTACGGCGACGAAATCTGGATACCGGCAAAGGAGGATTCCGGGTTGGCGTTCAGCATCTACGACGCGCAGAACAGCGACAAGAAGAAGGAGAACGGCAAGCTCCAGGTCGAGGGCGCGCTCAACGTCATGAAGATAAACGCCATCCTGGCGCAGATGATGTTCGAACACGATCGCGACCGCCATGCGTTCTACGTGGAGGAAAGCTACGTCATCCAATGGATGTATCCATATCTCTCGCCGCACGGCCTCATAATGAAGATCAATCGCGATGCCACGCCATACAATCGAGAGACGGCCGCCAGGGATCGCGACTTCTGGGACTGGTACTGGCGACGTCTCCTCGCGGACCCCATGTATCGCCGCGATTTCGCCGCGCAGAAGTCGTTCTCCAAGCTGCGCGCCGCCATCGGCGGCCTATACCTGAGCCAAGGCAGGCGCACGGACGCCGAGAACGCCTACCGCGAGGCCGTGCTGCTCTACCCGGCGTCGCCCGAAGCCGTCTTCAGGTATTCGCAGGAGATTCTCGTCAAGCGAGAAGCGTGGGACGCCGTAACCGAGCTTATGGACTACACCGACAGCATCGACCCCAACAACCAGCGCACTGGCAGAATGCGCGAGTTCGTCGATCAGATGCGCATGTGCAGCATGGTCATATCCGCGCTGGAGCCGATGGCGAAGCAGGGGACGATCTCCGTCGAAAATGCCCGCCGCCTCGGCCGATGCTACATGATGGTCGGGCGCGACATGGAGGCCGCCATGCTCATGCGCCGCCTCATCGACGATACGCGCGACAGGGACGAGCTGCGCGAAATCGCGCGCCTGACAATGGCGCAGGGGATGTTCGCCGACGCCGCCAGGGCTTTGACCCGCCTGGAGGCGCTGGCGCCGAAATCCTCCGCGCCGGACTGGGTGGCGCTCGCCAGGGCGCAGGCCGCGGACGGCAAGCAGGACGACGCGCGCCGTTCCATCGCGGCCGCCCTGCGCAGCGACCAGGAGACGGCGCGGCGGCTCATGGCGTCCGACGACGTCTTGACGGCGGGCGGCAGATGACGCCGCGGGGCGGCGGGTTCGCGCTTGGCGTGGACGGACCCCCGCGAAATATGGTATAATACGCGCCAGCAGTTATTTCAACAGAACACGACAACAAAGAAAGCGAGCGAAAGATGCCAAGGAATGACATAGACTGGGCGAACCTGGGCTTTGGGTTCTCCGACGTAAACTGCCACATACGCTACGTGTGGCGCGACGGCAAGTGGGGCGAGGCGGAGTTTGTCAAGGACCCCGTCATAACGATGCACATAGGCGCGAGCTGCCTCCACTACGGGCAGGAGTGCTTCGAGGGGATGAAGGCGTTCCGGCAGAAGTCGGGCGACATCGTTATCTTCCGCCCGGACGAGAACGCGCAGAGGATGAAGCGCACCGCCATCAGGTGCGTGATGCCGCCGGTGGAGCCGGCGATGTTCATCGAGGCGGCGGACCGGCTTGTGAAGGCCAACGAGGAGTTTGTGCCGCCCTACGGCACGGGTGGTTCGCTCTATCTGCGCCCGCTGCTGATCGGCACTGGTCCGCAGATCGGCGTGGCCCCGGCCAAAGAATACACCTTCATCATGATGTGCATGCCGGTCGGCGCGTACTACAAGGGCGGTCTCAAGCCCGTCCGGGCGGTGATCCTCGACGACTGGGACCGTGCCGCGCCGCACGGCATGGGCGACGTCAAGGTCGGCGGCAACTACGCCGCATCGCTCTTTGCGCACGAAAAGGCCAAGCACGACGGCTGGCCGGTGGAGCTGTATCTCGACGCCAAGACCCACACCTTCGTAGAGGAGTTCTCCACCTCCAACTTCCTCGGCATCAAGCCGGACGGCACATACGTCACGCCAGACTCGTGCTCGGTGCTGCCGTCCGTCACCAACAAGTCCCTGAAGGAGTGCGCCGCCGACCTTGGCTGGAAGGTCGAGTGCCGTCCCGTTCCGTACGAGGAGATCAAGACCTTCGCGGAAGTCGCCGCCTGCGGTACCGCCGTGGTTGTCACGCCCGTCTGGGAAATCACGCGCGGAAGCGAAGTCATAAAGATTTCCGAGCCGGATGCCGTGGGCCCTCATCTCCAGAAACTCTACGACACCGTCCAGGGCATACAGTATGGCGTGCTCCCCGATGCGCACGGCTGGTGCCACAAGGTGATGTAGCGCACGAAGCCAGCCGAGCAGCCGACTTTGCAGATGGATTGGATCGAGAGAAGCGTGGACGGTTCCGCCGTCGCCGGACTGACGGCGGCCGGCGAGACTCCGCTCTTCGCCCGCATCCTCGCCGCGCGCGGCGTCACGGCGGAAACGCTGGCGCGCTTCCGCCATCCGAAGTGGAGCGACATCCCCGGCCCAGAAGAGCTGCCGCGGATACCGGAGGCCGCCAATGCCGTCCTCGCCATGCTCAAGACGGGGCGCAAGATCGTCATCTTCGGCGACTACGACTGCGACGGAGTGTGCGCCACCGCCATCCTCACCCTCGTGCTGCGCCGCCTTTCCGACGTGCTGGGCGCGGGCGCGCAGATCGCCCCGTTCATCCCGGAGCGTCTCACCGAGGGCTACGGGCTGTCGGACGCATCCGTCGCGAGGATGCTCGTGGCGCACCCGGACGCCGCCATGGTGCTGACCGTCGATAACGGCGTGAACGCCGTAGAGCAGATCGCGGCGCTCAAGCGGCGCGGGATCGCCGTCGTGGTGACGGACCACCATCTGCCCGGGGATACGCTCCCGGCCGCCGACGTGCTGGTCGATCCCAAGGTCGCCGCGCCGCCGCATCTAGGCGAGCTGTGCGGCGCCACCGTCGCGTACTTCCTTGCCCGCAGTCTTTTCCGTCTTGTCCGCGACCTCACGGGGCGCGACGACGTGGCGGGCGGCATGAACGGCGCGCTGCTCGAAATGGCCAGCCTCGCCACGGTCACGGACATCATGCCGCTCGTCGGCATAAACCGCACGCTCGTCTTCAACGCGCTGCGCGACTTCCATGCCCGTGCGCCGCTGGGCCTGCGCATCCTCTACCAGAACGCCACGCGCAAGATGACGGATACGCTCACGGCAAAGGATTTCGGCTGCCTTCTTGGTCCGCGCATCAACGCCGTCGGGCGACTGGGCGCCGGTACGCAGGCTCTCGACCTCCTGCTCTGCGCGGAGCAGGATCGCGACGAAGCGACGCGCCTCGCCGCCGAGATAGAGCGCCTGAACGACGACCGCCGGCAGATAGAGCAGCGCATGACGCTCTCGGCGTTCGAGCAGCGCATAGAAGGTGATGGCGCGCAGGTGATTTCCTTTTCGTCGGAGGCGGGCGGGGAGAACGTGCATTCAGGCGTCGCCGGCATCGTCGCTTCTCGCCTGATGGAGCGCCTGCGCCCCTCCGTGCCCGTATGCGTCCTTGTGGACGGCAAAGGGTCTGCGAGAGCGCCGCAGGGCTACAACATCCGGGATGCGCTTGCTGCGTGCGGCGAATGCCTCGCGGCTTTCGGCGGCCATGCCGCCGCCGCCGGCCTTTCTGTCAAGCCGGGGCGCATGGACGATTTCAGGAAGGCGTTTCGCGCCGCCTGCATAGAGCAGTCCAGGGCGAACGACGCGGACGAGCCGCTTGGTCTGGCATACGACGCCGCCGTATCCGTCGCCGACATCACCGAGTCGTTCGCCCGGGAGGTGGAGTCCGTCGCGCCATGCGGTGAGGGGAACCCAGACCCGGTCTTCCTGCTGCGCGGAATGTGGCTTGACGTCGCCGGACTGCGCCGCAGG
This sequence comes from uncultured Verrucomicrobiota bacterium, assembly GCA_946615875.1. Taxonomy (GTDB): domain Bacteria; phylum Verrucomicrobiota; class Kiritimatiellia; order RFP12; family UBA1067; genus UBA1067. The sequence goes on from CAMOIK010000047.1 coordinate 6,599, forward strand.
GGCGTGGACGGCGCGCACCTGCAGATTTCGTTCCGCGCGAAGTCGCTGCCGCGCACCATCTGGCGGAACCACGGCGACGCCGAGGAGGCGCTGCGCCAGCGCGGCGAGGCCGCCTACGACATCCTTTTCACGATCCGCATGGTAGAGTCGGACTACGGCGGAGCCTATCCGCTGATGAATATCGTCGATATGCGCGAGGCCTGCTGAAATCCATGCACGCCGGCCTTGAAGCGTCTTCACAACCCAACAGGAAAGAAAAGCAATGGAAGAGAACCACAAGTGGAAATGGGCGAAGATCGGCCGCATGACCCAGGTCGTGCTGCAGAACGGCGACGACGTCGCCAATCTCGCGAAACTCGACAGGAAGCACTGGCTCGCGATGTCCATGCCCGTCTCGGGCGTCAGATTCGACAAGCGCACGCTGGAGTTCCTGGATGCGGACGGCGACGGTCGCATACGCACCGCGGAGGTGCTCGCGGCGATTGACTTCCTGAAGGCCAAGGGCGTCGATCTGAACGACCTCTTCAAACCGTCGGAAGATGACGAGAAGGCTCTCGCGAAGATACTTGAGCAGGAGGCCGATCTCGCGAAGGTGCCGCCGTCGAAGGCCGACAAGGCCGCCCTGGCGGACTGGGAGGCCAAGGGCAAGGCCCCGGACGTGGCCGTCCTGGGCGACGCCACGGCCGCGGCGGAAGCGGCGCTATCGGCCGTGGAGCCGCTGGTGGACGCGTTCTTCACGCCGCCGGAGGACATGCCGCTCGTCACCGAGGAGCCCGACAAGACGCTTCCGCTGAAGGCCAACCTCAACCCGAAGTTCCTCGAGGCCGTCATCGACTTTTCGCAGAAGTGCGTCGCGCCGATCGTCGGCGAGCGCCAGTGCATCGACCGTCTCGAATGGAAGAAGATCAAGGCGGCGTTCGCGCCGTACCGGGCATGGGCGGCCGCCAAGCCCGTCATGAGCGCGGGCGCGATGGCGGAGCTGGAGGAGAAGGAGAAGGTGCTGCGCTACAAGCTCCACCTGCTGGAGTTCCTGGAGAACTTTGTCAATATGCGCCGCCTCTACGACGCGGACAGCCTGGCTTCGTTCCAGACCGGCACGCTGCGCATTGACGCCAAGGAGATGCACCTCTGTTTCCACGTCGATAGCGAGGCCGCGCACTCCGCGCTGGCCGAGAAGTCCAAGTGCTGCATCGTCTATCTGAAGCTTTCCCGTCCGGCGGACAAGGCGGAGCGCAGCGTCTGCGCCGTCGCCACCGCCGGAACCATACGCGGGCTATACGTCGGCCGCAACGGCGTGTTCTACGACCGCGACGGCAAGGACTGGGAGGCGGTCGTGACGAAAGTCGTCGAATCGGAAGTGTCGCTCGCGGAGGCGTTCTGGTCGCCTTGGCGCAAGCTGGGCGAAGGCATAGCGGCGTCTGTCAAGAAGTTCCTCGGCGACAAGCAGACGTCCGCCCAGGCGAAGCTTGACGCAGGTGCGCAGAGTGCGCAGGCCGGCGGCGCGGCGATGGCGTCGAGCGTGGCGGCGATCGGCATCGGGGTAGGCATGATGGGTGCGGCCGCGGCCTCGCTCATGGCTGCGATATCAGGCATGACATGGCCGCAGATCCTCGTGGCCGTCCTAGCGCTCGTGCTGGTCGTCTCGCTGCCGAGCGTGATCCTCACGTGGTTCAAGCTGCGCCAGCGCGACATAGGCGCCGTGCTGAACGCGTCCGGCTGGGCGATAAACCGTCCGATGCGCTTCACGATGAAGCGCGCCCGCATGTTCACGCGATGCGCGGGCGATCCGCTTCTCCTGCGCGTGCTCGCCGCGTCCGTGCTGGTTCTGGTCCTGCTCGGCGGCGGCCTGTGGTATTGCTGCGGCAGGTTCGGCTGGTGCGAGAAGTCCGCCGAGCCCGCGAACGCCGCCCCTGCCGCCCCCAACACCTGATTTCCAAACCGCTACCGCCATGGACATTGTCTGCCTTGACCTTGAGGGCGTTCTCGTGCCCGAGATATGGATTGCCTTCGCCAACGCGACCGGCATCCCCGAGTTCTGCCGCACCACCCGCGACGAACCCGACTACGACAAGCTGATGCACTACCGCCTAGACCTGCTGGAGAAGCACGGTTTCGGCCTTCGCGAGATACAGGACGTCATCTCGGGGATGCGCCCGCTGATCGGCGCGGAGGAGTTTCTGGACCAGTTGCGCGAGAGGACGCAGGTGCTGATCCTCTCCGACACGTTCGACCAGTTCTCGCGTCCGCTCATGAAGAAGCTGAACTGGCCGGCCATATTCTGCAACTCGCTCACCGTCGCGCCGGACGGCAAGGTCACGGGATACAAGATGCGCTGCCCGCAGTCCAAGCTCACGACCGTCCGGGCGCTGCAGTCATGCGGCTTCCAGACCATCGCCGCCGGCGATTCCTACAACGATCTCGCGATGATCAAGGCGTCGAAGGCGGGCTTCCTTTTCCGCTCCACGCCGGAGATCAAGGCCGCCAACCCGGACATCCCGGCGTTCGAGACGTACGACGACTTTCTCGCGGCCATAGTGGCCAATCTGGGATGAGCGCGCTGTCGCTAGCGGCCGCGGTCGCGATCGCGTTCCCGTCGGCCAACCAACGGCTTCCGTTCGTCGAGAGGGCGTATATGATCGGCTCCGTCCCTCGCGGCACGGCGAGCGTCGTCGTGCAGGGGCGGGAGGTGGAGGTTTACAGGACCGGCGCGTGGGCGACGCTGGTGGACGTCGCGGAGGGCACCAACACCATCATGGTCGCGGCGGGGGACTTCTCCACCAACCACGTGTTCGTGGTGGGGGCCAGGCCCAAGCCGCGTCCTCCATCCGCCGCGCCTGCGCCGGAGAAGAAGTGGGAGAAGCTCGAATACTGCGGCGACGTCCCCAAGCCCCATCCCTCCGGCAAGACGCCGCAGGAGATCGCGGTCGTCATCGACCCCGGCCACGGCGGCGGCGACACGGGGGCCGTTTCCCCGCACGGGCTCTTCGAAAAGAACGCCAACCTCCTGCAGGCCGAGGCCCTGCGCGCGGAGCTTGCCGCGCGCGGCTACCGCGTGTTGATGACGCGCGAGGACGACGTGGCGTTGGTGCTTGGCGAGCGTCCGCGCCTCGCCCACGCCGAGAACGCCGACGCCTTCATCTCCATACACCACAACGCACCGGCGGCGAACGGCGACGCCGCCAAGGCGCGCTGGAACGCGGTGTATTCCTGGAATCCTCTCGGCGAGCGGCTGGCGGCGGCCATCGCCGGCCGTCTTTCGGACGCGTTCGCCGGCGAAATGCCCTCCAAGGGATCGCTGCACGCGAACTTCGCCGTCACGCGCAACCCCGAAATACCCTCCTGCCTGGTCGAGGTCGACTTCATTACGTCGCCGGCCGGAGAGGAGGCGATATTCAACCACGCCCACCGTCTGGAGGCTGCCATCGCCATAGCCGACGGTTTCGAGGACTGGCTGCGCTCCGGGCGCGGTCCGCTTCCCTGAACCTTTTTTGCCGGGCGGCGTTCGCCCGACGCCGTGGCCTTTCGCGACGCACGGCGCCGCGGCAAGGCCGCGTGGCCCGTGGCGCAAGCGGCGGATGCCGCAGACGCGGAAAATATGGTATAATATCCGGCCATGAAAATCAACTATACGCCGATGGGCGAGTATTGCGCAGAGTATATGCGCTATCTTGGGATCGCGAAGACCGAGCGCCGCTCCTACGCGGAGAGCGTGCGGCTGCTGGAGAAGGCGGGCTTCCGCGAGATTTCGGCCTTCCGCAGACTGAATGCCGGCGACAAGGTGTATCGCGGCTACGAGGACCGTACGATCATGGCGGCCGTCATCGGCAAGAAGCCGATTTCCTCCGCCGGTCTCAAGGTGGTCGGCGGCCACACCGACGCGCCGCGCCTCGATCTCAAGCCGCGTCCGCTCTACGAGAAGGGCGGCTACGTGTATTTCGACTGCCACATCTACGGCGGCATCAAGAAGTACCAGTGGCTGGTGCGCCCGCTCGCGCTCTACGGCACGATCGTGCGCAAGGACGGCACGAAGGTGCAGGTGGAGGTCGGCGACAAGGAAGGCGACCCGGTGTTCCTCATCTCCGACATCCTGCCGCACCTCGGCTACGACCAGGCGAAGAAGACGCGCGACGAGTTTTATCCGGCCGAAGACCTTGATGTCATCGCATGGACGACCTACAAGGCGGAGGCGAAGAAGAAGAAGGGCGACGCCGCCGACGGGAAGGACGGCGAGCCCAAGGCCGACAAGGGTGCGCTCGTAGAGTTCCTCAAGAAGACGTACGGCGTGGACGAGGAAGACCTGCTTTCCGCGGAGCTGGAAATCGTGCCCGCCGGGATGCCTCGCGAGGTCGGCTTCGACCGTTCGCTGATCGCCGGCTACGGGCACGACGACCGCGTCTGCTCCTTCGCGGGGCTCAAGGCGCTAATCGACGCCGCCGGCCAGACGCCGGACGTGACCGCATCCATACTGATGTGCGACAAGGAGGAGATCGGCTCGATGGGCTCCACCGGGATGCAGTCCAGCTTCTTCGAGAACACCGTGGCCGAGCTTATAGAGCGCCAGGAGAAGGACGCGCGCGACATCATGGTGCGCCGTGCGCTGGAGCGCTCGTCGATGCTTTCCGCCGACGTGACGGCGGTTGACGATCCGCACTTCCCCGACGTAGCCTCGACCGGCAACGGCGCAGCCTTCCACAAAGGCGTCGCCGCCTCCAAGTACACCGGCGGCACGTCGAAGTCCGGATCGTCCGACTGCGGGCCGGAATTCGTCGCGGAGATCCGCCGCATCATGTCCGAGGGCGGCGTGGTCTGGCAGATGGCGGAGCTTGGCAAGATGGAGAAGGGCGGCGGCGGCACCATTGCCCAGTACATGTCGCGTTTCGGCATGAAGGTGCTCGACATGGGGACGCCGCTCATGAACATGCACGCTCCGTGCGAGCTCGCCGCCAAGGACGACATCTGGAACACCTACAAGGCGTATTCCGCCTATCTGAGGAGCTGAGTCCGGCGAGGACGGCGCTCCGCCGCGCGCTGCGCGGCGGAGCGCGAGGAGGGACGGCTTGAATGTTTTGATTCTAGGCTACGGCGTGAGGGGGAGGACGTATGCGAAATACGCCGTCGCCCATCCCGAGCAGTTCCGCGTCGTCGCTGTCGCGGACCCGGTGTTCGCATCCGGCGCCGCTCCCTCCCTGCCATCCCAACCCTCCCAGCCCTCTCAATCCCCGCAACCCTCTATCTTCACCGACTGGCGCGCCGCGCTCGAATCCGTGGAGGCTGACGCGGCGATCATCGCGCTGCCCGACCGTCTGCACTGCGAGGCGGCGGAGGCCGCGCTCGGGCGCGGCCTGCACATCCTGCTTGAAAAGCCGCTCGGTTGCTCATGGGACGAGTGCGGGCGCATACGCCAGGCGCAGCGCCGCGCACGGCGTCTCGTGCTGACCGGCTACGTGCTGCGTTTTGCGGCATACTACCGCAGCCTTCGGCAGGTGCTGCGCTCGGGCGTCATCGGCGAACTGGTCTCCATAAGCCACCTGGTGGAGATTGGATACGGCAAGGCCGCCCATGCGTTCTGCCGCGGGAACTGGGGGCGCGAGGCCGACGGCACCTCCACGCTCGTCCAGAAGTGCATTCACGATTTCGACCTGATCGCATGGTGGACCGGAGGCAGACGCGTGAAGCGGGTCGCGTCGTTCGGCTCGCTCGCGCACTGGAAGCCGTCGGCGGCGCCGGCCGGTTCCGCGCCGCGATGCGTCGCCTGCCAGCCGGCCGTCCGCTCCGCCTGCCCCTACGACGCCGTCCGCCTCTATCTCGGCGAACAGGCGCTGCGCTACCATTTCGCGGACGAATCCGACGGGGCGATGCGGCGCGTGGTCGAGGATTCGCCGTATGGGCGCTGCGTTTACGCCTGCGGCAACGACGCGGTGAACCGTCAGAGCGTCCTGGTGGAATACGCGGACGGCGTGCTGGTGACGCTTGAAATGCAGGCGTTCACCGCGCAGCGTCGCCGCGTTTCGCGTTTCTACGGTTCGCTTGGCGAGATCGTGGCGGACGGCACGACCATCGAAATCCGCCCGTTTGCCGGAGAACGGCGCGTCATAGTGCCCGAACAGCATGGGGCGCACGGCGGCGGCGACCGCGAGATAATGGCGGAGTTCCACCGTCTGG
>CAMOIK010000048.1 GCA_946615875.1 uncultured Verrucomicrobiota bacterium
GAGCGCCCATAGCTCAACTGGATAGAGTATCAGACTACGAATCTGAGGGTTGCAGGTCCGACTCCTGCTGGGCGCGCCATTAGGGAGACGCCAGATTGCGGGGTGGAGCAGCTTGGTAGCTCGTCAGGCTCATAACCTGAAGGTCGTTGGTTCAAATCCAGCCCCCGCTACCAATTTCGTGGAATCTGGCCACGGCAGTCGGGGCGTAGCGCAGTCTGGTAGCGCGTTTGCTTGGGGTGCAAAAGGTCACGAGTTCAAATCTCGTCGCTCCGACCATTCCGAGCAGGGACATGAAATGGCGGTTGCAGGGTGCAGGGGAAATATGATATAATATGTGCCGATGAAACGAATAGGTGGGATGGCCGAGCGGTTAGGTAGCGGACTGCAAATCCGCTTACAGCGGTTCAACTCCGCTTCCCACCTCCAATGCGAAAGGACAGGTTGCGGCTTGGCGGGCTTCGCCGGGCGGCGACTTTTTGTTTAGTCTTTTTCCTGATACGCATTCCGCTCTTGCCAACCCGCCCTGCCGCACTGCGCTTTTCCACGCTCCACTTCCAACTTTCCACACTCACCTTCAATATTCAACCGATATGGTATTCTGGGGACTTGCACTTGGTGCGCCGCTTGTGGCGTTTGGCGGTCTTTGCGCGGCGGACCGCGCGAAGGCGAAGGCATTTGCCGAATGGTTCGAGACCAGCCGCCCGTTGGCGGCGGCGCTCACCGTCGTAGCGTGGTTCTGGACGGCCCGCGAGCTCGACGTGATCGGCATAGACGTCTTCGACATGGTGACCAAGCGCTTTCCCGGCGAACTGTGGGTGCTGGCGGCCGTGCTATCCTGGCTTACGGTCATATGGATGCCGAAGAACCTTGGCGTCCGCGCCCTGACGGGCATATTGATGCTCTTCCCCGCGTCGCTTTTCCGCACGACCCGGCTGCTGCTGCCAGCCAGCGGAGTCGGTCTTGTCCACCTGTTCGTCGTGTTCGCCTATCTCTGCGCGATGGTCGGGATGTACGGAATGTTCTATCCGTGGAGGCTGGAAAAGGCGCTTGGCATAGTGCTATCCGGCCCATCGGCGGCGACGCGCCTCTTCGGTCTGTCGCTCGCGGCCGTCGGCGTCTGCCTGGCGGCGGCCGGGTTTGCAATCTGATCTCCGGCGGACGCGCCCCACGATCCACGACGATGCACACGACCTCGACACTGCTGACGCTGCTCGGAGGGCTCGGGATATTCCTGCTCGGGATGAAGCACTTCTCCGAGGGGCTTCAGGCGGTCGGCGGGGAATGGCTGCGGCGCATAATGGGGTGGGCGACGGCGAACAGGCTGGCGGGCGTCGGCGCCGGCGCGGCGTCCACGCTGATCACGCAGTCGTCGTCGATCATCACGGCCATGCTGGTGGGCTTCGTGTCGTCCGGGATGCTCACCCTCCAGCAGGCGATAAGCGTCATCCTCGGCGCCAACATCGGGACCACCGGGACCGTGTGGATAGTGGCGTTGGCCCCTTCGCCGGGAATGCTTGGTCTTGTGGGGCTGGCGCTTGGAGGCCTGCTATACTTCTTCATCCGCCGCGAACCCCTGCACGACCTCGGGCTGGCGATCCTCGGCCTCGGCCTTGTGCTGCTCGGGCTCTACTTCATGTCGAAAGGCGTGGTGCCGCTCAGGGGGAGCGAAGCGGCCAGGGAAGCGTTCGCGTCGCTCGCCCCCGACGGCCTCATCGGCGTCGCGGCGGTGGCGCTGGGCGCGGCGGCAGTCTCCGCCGCGATCAACTCGGCAGCGACGATAGCGATCGCGATGACGCTTGCGTCGCACGGCCTGATCGCCTACGAGACGGCGATAGCCGCGCTGTTCGGGGCCAACATAGGCACCACGGCGTCGGCGTGGCTGGCGGCGGCCGGCGGCACGGCGGCGGCGCGCCGCACCGCCCTGGCGCACACCCTCGCCAACGCGGCCGGCTCGCTCGCATTCCTGCCGCTCGTCCTGCCCGTGCTGGTGCCGATGGGCAAGTGGCTCTTTCCCGGATGGAACGCCGCCACCGAGGCGCCATGCGGGACGATGCTGTGCGGCATCATGGCCCCCATTGCCGCCACCGACACCGTGTTCGCGGTGCTGCGCGGCGCCATCACGTTCCCGTTCGCCGCGCCCCTGGCCCGCCTCCTCTCGGCCCTGATACCCGGCAAGGGGGAGGAGAAGCCCCACCTTTCCGCGCTCAACATGCGCGCCAAGCAGTCTCCCGTGATCGCCTGCGAGCAGGCGATGAAGGAAGTGCGCTTCATGGCGGAAAGCGGCATCGATCTTGTCGAGAACGTCCGCAAGGTCTTCACCGGCGAAGCGGACGAAAAGACGGAAGAGCACATATTCCACCGCGAGAAGGTGCTGGACAACGTGCAGAAGGAGATCACGGAGTTCATCGGCAAGGTGATGGCGGCCCGCCTCCCGCAGGAAGTGGCGGACCGCGCCCGCCTCATCCTCCGTCTCTCGGACGAGCTGGAGTCCGTCTCAGACGAAGCGCCGGCCATCCTGAAGGCGGTCAGGCGACTTCGCGCAGACGGCCAGCGCATCAGCGACGTGTCGTCGGCGGCGATCCTGAGCGTCCACGACCGCGTGGCGGACTTCGCGGCCAAGGTCACCGACTCGTTCTTCATGCGCACCCCTCCGCTTTCCGCAGAAGCCGCGCAGTCCATCAGCCGCGACCTGCACCAATTCATCCGCTCCATCCGCCAGGGGCAGCTGGGCCGCGTCGGCCCGGACGACCCGACGTCTCCCACGCGGGTGCTGGTCGAGCTGGACATCCTCAACGCCTTCGAGCGCATACGCTCGTACTACCTGAACATCGCCGAGGCTCTCGCCGGAGGAAAGAAGGCGAAGGCCTGAGCGGCGCGGCGCGTCAGAAGCCGATGGAACGGCGTCGGCACGCCCAGCACATGTAGGCGACGGTGACGAAGAACGACGCCGGCACCCTTGGGCGGGCGGCGATTTTCACGCCGAGCAGCGTCGTCGCGCCCCCCAGCCCCATCGGGCCGATGCCAAGCGAGTTCGCGTCGCGCAGCAACCTCCGTTCGAGGCGGGCGAGGCGCGGATCCGGCGAAGAGTCGGAAAGGTCGCGCAAGAGCTGGCGCTTCGCCGTCTCGTAGGCGGTGGCGCGGTCGCCGCCTATGCACACGCCGAGGATGCCCGGCGCGCAGCCGTAGCCCTGCGCCTTGTGGACGGCGTCGAGCACGCATTTCCTGACGCCGTCGAGATCGCGTCCTGCGGCCAGGGCGGCGTCCGGCAAAGAATACTGGCGAGACATGTTTTCGCTGCCGCCGCCCTTCATGAGCAGCGTCACGCCGCGCCCTGCGGCGTCGTCGTAGTGCACGACCGGCGCGCCAGGCGCGCAGTTGTCGTCGTAGCTCTTGCCGTCTATGGCGTCTATGCAGTTCTTGCGGAGGAAGCCCTGCGCGGTCGCGGAAGCGACGGCGGCCGCGATGCGCTCCGGCGTGACTACCCTGCGAAGCTCCGCGCCGACGTAGAAAGCGAGCGTGCCGGTATCCTGGCAGAGAGGCGAACCGGCGCTGCGGGCCAGCGCCACGTTGTCCAGTATCGTCCGCAGCACCACCGCCGCCGACGCGTTCCCCTTCTCGCGGCGCAGCGCGCGCCTGATGGCAGCCTCGACATCGGCGGGCAGCGACGAACTGGCGTCGCGCACCAGGCCGGTCAGCCTCTCTATGACGTCCGCACCTTTCATTTCTTCCTTTCGAGCGTGACGAACGTCTCGAAGCGAGCCGTCCTGGGGAACATGTCGAACCATCTGACCGACCGTATCTCGAACGCCTGCGCCAGCGAACGAAGGTCCCTGACGAGCGTGGCCGGGTCGCAGCTGACGTAAAGGACGCGAGGTGCGCGGCTCTTGGCTATCGCCCTCGCCACGTGATGCTCCAGCCCGCTCCTCGGAGGGTCGAGGACGACCGTCGCAGTCTCCGAAAACGGGATCTCCTTCAGCAGCTGCCCGACCTGTCCCATGACGAACCTGGCGTCGCCCATGGCCTGCGCGGCGGCGTTGCGCTCGGCGAACGCGACGGCCTGTTTGCCGGATTCCACGCCGAAGAGCGAGCGCGGGCGGCAGCAGAGCCCGAACACCCCCACGCCGCAGTAGAGGTCGAGGATGTCCGGCGCCGCCGCCCTGCCGCGCTCGAACTCGTCCGCCACGGAGCGGTAGAGCCGCTGCGCGACTTCCGGATTGACCTGCCAGAAGCCGTCGGCGGGCACCTCGAAAGTCCTGCCGCACGCGCATTCCTTCATCACGGCGTTCGGCGGCGGCCTGTCGCCGACCCACCATTTGACGCCGCTGGCGAGGCTCCACCGGATTGTCAGGTTGCCTTTGCGCTCGATCGTCTTGCGAACGTTCGGCGCACCCTGCGTGAGCAGCGACATCACGTGGCGGCGGATCGCCGGCAGCGCGAGATTGATTTCCCGCCTGGCCAGCGGATCGGACTCGACGTCCACGACGCTGTGGCCCGGCTCCTTGCGATAGCCCAGCACCCACTCGCCATTCTCCATGCCGAAGTGGTAAACGACCTTGTTGCGATAGTTGAAGGCGCCCTCCGCCGCCTCGCAGACCGGCGGCGACGGCAGCGGGATGCGGGCGCGCTCGAAGAAGTCTGCGAGCTGCGCCGCCTTCGTTTCGATCTCGGCCTTGCGCGTGAAGTTGGCGTATGCCATGCCCGGTATCGGCGGCGGTTCCGCGCCCGTGCGGTCCGGGGATGCCTCTACGATCTCGACGAGGCGCGCGCGGACGTAGCGCGGCTTCTCCTCCACGATCTCCGCCTTCACCTGCTCGCCGGGCAGGGCGCCGGGCACGAAGACCACGCGCCCGTCGCCGAGCCTGCCCAGCCCGTCGCCGCCATACACTACCTTGGCTATGTTTACGGTCGATGTCATTGCTCTGCGGGCTTTCGGTGGCCGCCGGCGATGGCGGCGATTGCGGTTTCCCCGGTCTCTGCGCTGCGTGTCTGCGTCATGCGGCGTCGTCCTTTCGTTGTCGCCGCACATTATACCATATTTTCGCCGGCGGGTGGCGCGTTTGGCGCCGCGGCGTCACCCGATGCCGATGGCGCCGCCCGCGCCGGTCACGCGGATGGTGGCGCCGGGCGGGTATTTGCCGGCCACGATCTCGCGGGCGATGGGCGTCTCAAGGTCGCGCTGGATGGCGCGTTTGACGGGCCTGGCGCCGTAGGCGGGGTCGTAGCCGTCGCGCACGAGCAGGTCGAGCGCGGCGTCATCGACCTCGAGCGAGAGGCTCTGGTCGGCGAGGCGGCGCGCGAAGTCGGCGATCTGCAGGCGGACTATCTGGCGGATCTGGTCGCGCGAGAGCGAGTCGAACTCCAGTATTTCGTCGAGGCGGTTGAGGAACTCCGGACGGAACAAGTCCTTCAGCGTGTCGCGCGGGGCGTTGGAGGTCATGATCACCACCGTGTTCTTGAAGGAGACCGTGCGCCCGTGGCTGTCGGTCAGGCGCCCGTCGTCCAGCACCTGCAGGAGCATATTGAAGACGTCCGGGTGGGCCTTCTCGATCTCGTCCAGCAGCACCACGGAGAATTGCTTGCGCCTCACGGCCTCGGTGAGCTGCCCGCCATCCTCGAAGCCGACGTAGCCGGGCGGCGCGCCGACGAGCCGCGAGACGGCGAACTTCTCCATGTATTCGGACATGTCGAGCCTCACCATGGCGTTTTCGTCGTCGAAGAGCTCCTGCGCGAGGGCCTTGGCGAGCTCCGTCTTGCCGACGCCTGTCGGGCCGAGGAAGAGGAAGGCGCCTATCGGCCGGTTGCGGTTTTTGATGCCGGCGCGGCTGCGCAGCACGGCGTCGGCCACGGCGTCCACCGCCTTGTCCTGTCCGATGACGCGCTTGTGCAGGGTGTCGGCGAGGCGCAGCAGCTTCTCGCGCTCCCCTTCCACCAGCTTGGCGACCGGTATGCCGGACCAGCGGCTGACCACCTGCGCGATCTCGTCGGCCGTCACCTCCTCGTGGAGCAGCGCGGTCGATGCGTTCTTGCGGGAATCCTCCTCGTGCTCCTTGAGCTTGCGCTCCAGGTCCGGCACGATCCAGTTCTTGTAGCGCGCGGCGGTCTCGATGTCTCCGCGGCTGTAGGCGATGTCGTAGGCGTTGCGCGCCTCCTCCAGCTGCGTCCTGATGCGGCGGACCTCTTCGAGCGCGGATTTCTCCTTCTTCCACTGCGCCATCATGCCGTCGCTTTTCGCCTTCAAGGTCTTCAGTTCGCCCTGCAGCTCCTCCAGCCGTTTGCGCGAGGCGTCGTCCTTTTCCTTTTTAAGGGCGATCTCCTCGATTTCGAGGCGTCGCACGTGGCGGGAGATTTCGTCCAGCTCTTGCGGGCAGGAGTCCATCTCGGTGCGGATGCGCGCGCACGCCTCGTCGAGCAGATCGATCGCCTTGTCGGGCAGGAAACGGTCCTGTATGTAGCGGCTGGAGAGCGCGACGGCCGAGACGATCGCCTCGTCGCGGATCCTGACGTTGTGGTATTTCTCGAAGCGCTCCTTTATGCCTCGCAGGATCGACACGGCGTCCTCTTCGCTCGGCGCCGCCACCATGACGGGCTGGAAACGCCGCTCCAGCGCCGCGTCCTTCTCCATGTACTTGCGGTATTCGTCGAGAGTCGTGGCGCCGACGCAGTGCAGTTCGCCGCGCGCCAGAAGCGGCTTGAGCATGTTCCCGGCGTCGGTCGAGCCCTCGGTCTTGCCCGCGCCAACGATCGTGTGTATCTCGTCGATGAAGAGGATTATCTTGCCGTTGGACTCCTTTATCTCCTTCAGGACGGCCTTCAGCCTCTCTTCGAACTGCCCGCGATACATTGCGCCGGCCATCAGCGCCGTCATGTCCAGCGAGAAGACCGTGCGGTCTTTCAGCCCTTCGGGCACGTCGCCGCGGATGATGCGTTGCGCCAGCCCTTCCACGATCGCCGTCTTGCCCACGCCAGGCTCGCCGATAAGCACGGGGTTGTTCTTCGTCTTGCGCGAAAGTATGCGGATGACGTCGCGTATCTCCGTGTCGCGACCGATCACGGGGTCAAGTTTGCCGGACTTCGCCAGTTCGGTCAAGTCGCTGCCGTATTTCTCCAGCGCCTTTCCTTCTTCCTCCGGTGGATTGTATTGCATATTCATGACTTTTCCCTCCTTGTTCTCTTTGCGGCCAAGCCGCTGCCCTTCTTGCTGCACACGATATGCCAATCGCCAAAACATAGCCCTGTGCGCCATAACGGCGCACTTGCGCGACAGCGTGTCGCACACATCCGTGTCATCCTTCTCTGCGCCCCTTGAGAACACTCCGACCCGTGGCAACACCCAGCCGCACTCATGGCTATGACTCCCCAAAGTCAATGGAACGACTTTGCCAAGTCAATGGAACGAGTTCGCGATGGCGGCTTCAAGGCATCTTGAAAACGAAGGGGCTGTGCGGCATGGTCGCCAGCGTGAAGCGACCTATAAGCTCTTGCAACGGCATGGACTCGCATTCCGCGCACCAGCCGCAGGAGGCGGCGAGCATCCCGACGACCTTTTCCGGCGGCCACCCCGCCTGCCGGAAGGAGGCGATTCGCGTATCGCCATGGCGCTTTGCAAGGCGACGGCCATCCTGCCCGACCACCAGCGGGACGTGGCAGTATCGTGGCGTCGGCAGACCTAGCGCGCGCTGCAACAGTATTTGCGCCGGCGTGGCCGGCAGGAGGTCGTCGCCGCGAACGACTTCGGTCACGCCCATTGCGGCGTCATCGACGACGACCGCGAGCGTGTATCCTGCGCCGTCCGGGTCGCGGGCGAGAGGGAAATCGCCCAGCGTGGCGGCGACATCCTGGGAGAACTTCCCCGCGAAAGCGTCGGCGAACTCCACCTTGGCGTCCGGGGGAGTCCTGAAACGCCAGCATGGCGTGCGCGGCGCCATGGCGGCGGCCGCGTCGGCCCACGATGCGAACCTGTCGCGGCAGACGCCAGGATAGAAAAGCTGTTCGCCGGAATGCGGCGCGCCCTGCGCGGCCTCCACGTCGCGGCGCGAGCAGACGCACGGGTAGCATAGGCCGGCGGCGGCGAGCCTGTCGAGGGCGGCGCGGTAGATGGCGCGGCGGCGAGACTGCGTGAACTCCTCGTCCCAATCGAAGCCCAGCCAGCGCAAATCGTCCAAAGCCTGCGAGGCGGCGCCCGGTTTGTCCCTGGGATGGTCGAGGTCTTCGATGCGCATCACCACCTTGCCGCCGAGGGAACGCGCGCGCAGCCAGGCAACCATGAACGTCCTGGCGTTGCCGAGATGGAGCGCGCCCGTGGGCGAAGGCGCGAGGCGGCCTACGTATTCTTCCAGAACTTCTTCCATTCGCGGATGAAAAGCTCCATGCGCTCCTTCGAGGCGAAAGCGGCGGCGGTGGCCTGCCTCATGTCGCGGGTCTTGAGCAGCGCATCCATGTAGTCGCGCTTGAGGTCGGCGAACGGAGCGAAACGAACTTTCGGCGCACCCTTCTCGAGAAAGACGGCGATAGACCATGCGAGGCGGTAGTTGAGCAGACGCGCCGCGCTGTCGCCCGCGTAGAACTGCTCGTAGTCGCAGCCGAGGACGGCGGGTATCGCCTCCGCCAACCGCTCGATGCGCTCCGGGTCCATGGCGCCCAGCTTCCAGTCCATGGAGTCCTCGTCCTCGAAATACTGAGCATAGCCCTCGTTGAGCCAGGGAGAGGCCGAAACCATGCTTGAGGCGTAGGAGAGATACTGGTGGAACGCCTCGTGCCGGATCGTGCGAAGCAGCTCCTCCGCCCCGCCGTCCGGCAGATACGCCACCAGCTCTCGGCGCAGCGGATTCCAGTAGGCCGCGGACCACGCCATCTCGTCGCCGGCCGCCGCGAGATAGTCCGCGCGGTTGGCGTATATGCGAGCGACGCACAGCACGTTGGAGCCGTCTATAGGGCTGGGCACCGTCTCGGCGTAGCGCGTCCGCATGCGCGTCAAATCGTTCGTCAGCGACGCGATGAAACCGGCCGACGAGGGCAGCGCGTCCAGCACGGAGAACTCCGGCGCCTCCGTCACGTGCCACTCCGCGTAGTTCGTCACGCTGTGGCGCGCGTCGTCGCGCAGCAACGCGCGTTCGAGGAGGAAGGCTTGGGTGGTTTGCGGAGAGAGAGAGGTTTGAGAGGGGAGAGGGTCTTGGGAGGCCTGGGAGGTTTGAAGGGTTTGGGCGGGGCGGGAGCGGCTGTCGGTCTCGCCGCCGGGAAGTTCCTCCGAGCGGAGATGCGTCTTCGCCACCTCGTCCCAGCCGCCCAGGATGCGCTCCTCGAAAAGCTCCCTCGCCCAGTCGTGGTCGTCGCCCTCCGCCAGTTCCCACGTGGCCAGCATCCACGCCGCGCCCTTCTCGCGCAGGAACGCGCACACCACCGCCGCGTCGTTGGTCCCCTCGTAATACAGTATCTCGCGGAAGCCGCGCACGCGCTGGCGCGGGCGCGCAGGCTCGGCGGCCGGCTCGACCGGCGAGAGCATGTTCACCGCCGCGTCGCGCAGATCCAGATCCTTCTTGGGGTCGATGCGCGCCTCGTTCGCCGTGTATTTCGCCCTCGTCACGGGGGTGCCGGTGAACTTGGGCGGAGCCACGCCGAGCTTCGACAGCGTGAAGACGCGCCCGTCGTCGTCCTCCCAGCGGCCCAGCACGGCGCGCGACGTCCACAGATCCACCTCGTCGTAGCGGTCCTCAAGCCACTGCCGGTCGCCTTCTCGCACGTGGAACGCCTCCGCCTTCGGCATGTCCAAAGGCGACGGATGGGCGAAGAAGAGCGATGCTGCGAGGATCAGCATGGCCGATGGCTCAGAGGCCGCCCATGATGAGCGAGCCGAAGGTGGAGATGGGAGTGGTGTCGCGGAAGTTGTCCATCACCTGGCGGACGTCCTTCGCCAAGGCGTTGATCTCGTCGTAGAGCTCGCTCTCGTTGATCAACTTGCCGATCGTGCCTTCGCCCTTCTCTATGCGGGCGGCGGTCGCGTTGAGGCTGTCGAGCAGCTTGCTCGCGCCGGCCATGACTTCGCGCGCGTCGAAACTCTCGCAGGCCTTGCGGAACGCGGCCACGGCGGAGTCGATCTCCGCGCCGAGCGGATCGTCCTTCGCGACGAGACGGCCCGCCACGCCTTCGCCGTTGCGTATGCGCTCGGCGATGTCGCCGGCGGCGGACAGCGTCTTCTGGAGATCGCGATAAACCGTGTCGTCTGCGGAAAGCAGCTTGCCTATCGTGCCTTCGCCGCGCGCGACGCGATCGACGATGACGTTGGCGTTGCTGGCCACCGCCTTGGCGTCGCCGACGGTCGCCGCGATGTCGCGATAGACCGCGTCGTCGGACGAAAGGAGCTTGCCGATCGTGCCCTCGCCGCGCTCGACGCGGCTGACCACGCCAAGGACCTTCTCGCTCGCCGCCTGTATGTTGGTGACTATCGCCTTGAGTTCCCCGCCGGACGTGATGTCGTTGAGGTTCTTGGCGATGTTGGACACATCCTGCATCCAGTCGGTCGGCTTCTCGCCTTTGAACAGCGTGGTGTCGAGCGGCAGCACGTCTCCTTCGCCCTCCTCCAGCAGCAGGTAGTTGCCCCCGAGCATGGAAAGGTTGCAGACGGCGATGCGGCAGCTCTCGCGCAGCACCACGTCGCGGTCGATCTCTATGGCCACGACAAGGTTTGACGGCGAGAGGTCGATTTTGTCCACCGCGCCCACCTTCGTGCCGCGATACATCACGTTGTCGTGATCCTTGAGGCCGCCTACGTCCGAGAACTCGACGCGCGCCACCACCTTGCGCCGGCCCTGGAGCACGTCCACGCCGGAGATGATGATCGTGAAATAGACGAGCAGACCGAGGACTGCCAGCATGAACAGCCCGACTATCGCCTCGGAGAACGGATCTTTCTTCCTTGAACTCATATCGTTTCCCCTTTCATCGCCGCCAAGAATTCCATGACGGCGGGTTTCTGCGACTTGACAAACTCGCCCGGCGCGGCGCATTCCACCATCTTGCCATCCTTCAGCAGCATTATGCGGTCCGCGAAGGCCAGCGCGCCCTGCAGATCGTGCGTCACCACCACGGAGGTGATGCCGAGGCTGGTCGCGAGCTTGCGGATGAGGCGGTTGATGGTGACGCTCGTCACGGGATCCAGCCCGCTCGTCGGCTCGTCGTAGAGCACGATGTCCGATTCGCGGACTATCGCCCTTGCGAGACCGGCGCGCTTCTGCATCCCGCCGGAAATCTCCGCCGGGAACTTGTCGGCGGCGTCGGTCAGCTCTACGGCGGCGAGCGCCGCCTCCACGCGGGCATCTATCTCGTCGTCGCCGAGCGACGTGCATTCGCGCAGCGGCAGCGCCACGTTGTCGAAGACGTTCATCCAGGCCAGCAGCGCGCCACCCTGGAAGAGGTAGCCGATGCGCGAGCGGATCTTCTCCAGTTCGCGGTCGGTGCAATCGGCGACGTCCACGCCGTCCACCAGCACCCTGCCGGACGTGGGCGTGAGCAGGCGCACGAGATGCTTGAGAGTGACCGATTTGCCCGTGCCGGAAGGACCGACGACGGCCATGACCTCGCCCTTCTCGACCCCGAAGGTCAGGCCGTCCAGCACGGCATGGCCGCCGAAGCGCTTCACCACGTTCTCGAAGCGTATCAGGCTCATCGGTAGCACACCCTCGTTATCATGTAGCCGAACATCAGTATAAGCAAGAAGCTCACGATCACCGAACGCTGCGTGGAGCGCCCGACGCCCGTCGCGCCCATTTCGCACCCGAAACCTTCCGCGACGGACACCGTGCCGATGATGATCCCGAACACCAGCGATTTCAGCAGCCCGACGAACAAATCCTTGGTCTCGGCGATCGACATCGCGCTTGCCATGTACTGCTCGAAATTGACCCCCAGCTGTGTCGTGCCCACCACGCCGCCGCCGACGGTGCCTATCACGCAGCAGTAGAAGCCGAGCAGCGGGGCCATCAGCATCAGCGCGAGCATCCTCGGCGCCGCCAAATAGCGGATCGGCGATATCGACATGATCTCCAGCGCCGCCACCTCGTCGTTCACCTTCATCGTGCCAAGCTCCGCCGCGATGGCGGAGCCGACGCAGGCCGCCAGGCACATGCCGCAGCTGAACGGTCCCATCTCGCGTATGAGCGAAATCATCACCGCCGCGCCGAGGTATATCTCCTGGTTGAAACGCCGCAGTTCAAGCCCCACCTGCAACGCGAGTATCATGCCCATGAAGAGCGACACCACCGTCACCACGGGCAGAGTCCTGATGCCCGTTATGTACAGCTGGGACATCAGCGAATGCCGAGAGTCGCGACGGCACGCGACAGACGGGAAATAGAATGCGCCGACTACGAATATCCTCGCCGCCCAACCGAGCGAACCGAGCATCTTCACCAGACGCCGAACGACGCCCTGCAGCTTGCCTGCAGGCGCGTCGTCCCAAATCGGCTCTCGCACAACCGTCATGGCGAGTGGGGATTTGCGGGGTTTAGGAACCGCGGGGGCTGCATCGCCGAATTGAGAATCTTGCGGCTGCAGCCGATTGCCCCGTCAAATCGTCGTCACTGCGCCACTGGCGCCGCAGCCGGCTCCGCAACAGGCTCGGCGGCGGGCGCCGCGGGAGCGGGTTCCGCCGCGGGAGCGGGCTCGGCGACAG